>CALBHI010000330.1 GCA_937894535.1 uncultured Verrucomicrobiota bacterium | reverse complement strand
TACCAGTTTATGGCCCGCATCCGCGTTCCCGGTGGCGTCTGCACCCCGGACCAGTGGCTGCAGGTGGACCGCATTGCCAATACCTGGTGCAACCGCACGATTCGCCTGACCACCCGCCAGGCCTACCAGTTCCACGGCATCATCAAGCGTGACCTGAAGCGCACCATCGCCGAGGTAAATGCCGCGTTGCTCGATACCATCGCCGCCTGCGGTGACGTGAACCGCAACGTGATGTGCAATGTGAATCCGCAGCAGTCCCGTTTGCACGAGGAGGTGTTCGAATACACCCGGCGCATCAGCGAGCACCTGACCCCGCGGACCACGGCTTACCACGAGATCTGGTTGGACAAGGAACTGGTCGCGACCAGTGAGAAAAAGGATGAAGAACCGATCTACGGCAAACATTACCTCCCGCGCAAGTTCAAGACCGCGGTGGCCATCCCGCCGAGCAACGACGTGGATATCTATGCGAACGACATGGGGTTCATCGCCATCGCGGAGAACGGACGTCTGACCGGATTCAACATTACCGTCGGCGGCGGCATGGGCATGACCCACGGTGAAACGGAGACCTATCCGCGTCTGGCTGACGTCATCGGCTATTGCCCGAAGGAGAAAACCCTCCAGGTGGCCGAGGAGATCGTGAAAATCCAGCGCGATTTCGGCGACCGCACCAACCGCAAGCACGCCCGGTTCAAGTACACCATCGACGACCGCGGGGTGGAATGGTTCAAGTTCGAGCTGAACAAGCGGCTTGGTTGGGTGATGGAAGCACCGCGCCCGTTTACCTTTGAAGACTCCGGCGATCGGTATGGATGGGTCGAGGGCGTTAACGACACCTGGCACTATACGATTTTCATCCAGAACGGCCGCGTGCTCGATACCGATGACTACCCGATGATGACCGGCCTGCGCGAGATCGCCAAGGTGCACGAAGGCGATTTCCGTCTGACTCCGAACCAGAACCTGATGATCGGCAAGGTGAGCAGCAAGCAGAAGCCGGTGATCGACGCGCTGTTGAAGAAGTACAAGCTGAGCGGGTCGATCCACCAGAGCGGCCTCCGCCTCAACTCGATGGCCTGCGTGGCCTTTCCGACCTGTGCGCTGGCCATGGCGGAGAGCGAACGGTACTTGCCTTCGTTGCTGACCAAACTCGAGGCCATCATGAAGGATGCCGGCCTGGAGCACGACCCGATCGTGATCCGCATGACCGGGTGTCCGAACGGGTGCGCCCGTCCGTTCCTCGGCGAAATCGCTTTTGTCGGCAAGGGACCCGGCAAGTACAACCTGTACCTCGGCGCGGGTTTCCACGGCGAACGCCTGAACAAGATGTACCGCGAAAACATCGGCGAGGAACAGATCCTCGCCGAGCTGACCCCGATCATCCACCGCTACGCCAAGGAGCGGAACCAGGGTGAGAAGTTCGGTGACTTCGTGGTTCGCGCCGGTTATGTGAAGGCCGTGTTGGCTGGCAAGGAATTCCACAGCTGATGTCCGACGGGCCGGAAGGCTTGGCGCTGGACGCGCTGCACCTCGTACCGCACGATCTGCGCTGGTCCGCATGTTACGCCGCGGAAGCGGCGCGGTTGCGTGCGATGCCCGGGCTGGTCGCCATCGCCCACATCGGCAGTACGGCACTCCCGGATCTTCCCGCCAAGCCGGTTATCGACCTTGCGGCTCAGCTTGCCCATCCGGAAGACGGGGCGGTCGAGCGTTTCCTGCATGAGCATGGATACGACAACCACGGCGACTACGGTCTGCCTGGCCGCACCTTTTATACCCGTGGTAATCCCCCGCGCTTCCACCTTCACGTCGTCCGTGCGGGCTCGCCGCACTGGACGGCATGGCTTCGCTTTCGCGATGCCCTGCTCGCCGATCCCGCGCTGCGCCGGGCCTACGGCGAGGAGAAAGTCCGGTTGCTCGAAGGGTGCGGCGGTGATCGCCATCGCTACACCCGTGAAAAATCCTGTTTCATCCAACGGGTATTGGCCGATTGAATCGCGATGATAAGGTGCGCGAATCGGGCTGTGCTGTGGTAGGGTGGGGAACGTTCAGGAGAGACGCAGTTATGAAACAACCTTCCGCCCGTTACCGTACCGGACGTCGCGTACTCAAGAAAATCCATGGCCAGCGCGCGGTGGATACGATCGATTCGATGGCCGACATCGCCCCCGACATGCCGCGGTTCGTCTATGAGTTCCCCTTTGCGGAAATCTACACCCGCCCCGGGCTGGATCTGAAAAGCCGGCAACTCGTCACCGTTTCGTGCCTGGCCACCCTTGCCAACGCCGGCCCGCAGTTGAAGGCCCATCTGCGCGGATCGCTCAATGTGGGCTGGACCCGCGGGGAACTGGTCGAAGCCTTGATGCAGCTTGCGGTCTATGCCGGGTTCCCCGCGTCGCTCAACGCCTTGAAGATCGCCCGTGATGTGTTTGCGGAGGTAGATGCGGCCGTCGAGACCCCCAAGCGCGTGAAACGGAAACGCGTGCCACGGGGATGAGGGACGTGGTGGTCATCCGTTCACCCGACGGGCGCGCCGCAGCCACGGTATGCCCGGACCATGGTGCACAGGTTGCCTCGTTGATCGCACCGGTGGGTGGCATGTCGCGCGAGCTATTCTACCGTCGCGGTTCCTTCTGGGAATCGACGCTGGATGGCGGTGGGTTGCCGTATCTGTTTCCGGTGGTGGGGCGTCACCGGTCACCACAAGACGCCCATCGCCGAGACCGACCTGCGCGTCGGCGGCCGCTTCCGCGTCCAGTTCTGGACGCCCGACGACGAGCATCACTGCGTGAGCGGTGTCTATCGCGAGATCGTGCCGCCCCGGAAGCTGGTCTTCTCGTGGGCCTGGCAGAGCACGCCGGAGCGCGAATCGCAGGTCACGATCGACCTCAAGCCCGATGCCGACGGCACGATCCTCACCCTGACCCACG
>CALBHI010000329.1 GCA_937894535.1 uncultured Verrucomicrobiota bacterium | reverse complement strand
CGGGGACCTGGTACCCGAAGACCTGGATCGAATAGGTGCCGGTCGGGGGGTCCTTGATGGTGATGACTTCGACGTTGTTGAAGGCATCGCCGAATACCGGATCAGGGATCGGGTAGCGGTACGAGTGGACGCCATCCAGACCAAAGCGGTTACCCAGATAGCCACCGCCGCCGGGCGGCAGGACGATGAGGTCGAGGTCGTTGATCAGCTGAACGGCATTGCCGCCGGCGCCCGCCGGGTCGGTCCAGGCCAGCACGATCTTGAGGCTCCCCTGCCCCGGCTGAACCGTAACCTGGCGGGTAACATACTGGCCGGTGGCTACCGGTGTGTTCTGGCTCTGGTCGAAGAACGTGACCTTGTCGGTGGCCTGGATCTGCGGGCCCAGGGCCGAACGTTTGATGTCCAGCAAGCCCCAGCCTTGTTCGTAGATGATGTTCGACTGGACGAGGTACGAGGGCAATTCGTAGAGCAACGAATTGATCATACGTGCACCGGCCACGAGAGCGGCTTTCATCATGGCCGGGCTGGGAGCCGCCTGGAACGTGTTGGTATAATATTGGTAGAACAACGCACCGGCACCGGCGGCAATCGGGGTGGCCATGGAGGTGCCGCTGTAGAAGGCATAGTTCGTGCCGGAGTTGATGTTGCCGGCACGGTAGTCGCGGCTGGGCAGGAAGGGATCAACCAGCTCGTCGGTGTTGACGTCTTTCGACTGGACGGAAAGAACATACGAACCCGGGGCCACGACGTCCGGTTTGACGCGGCGATCGGTCGCCGTCACCGGGCCACGGGAGCTGTAGGAGGCGATCTGCCAATCGGTATCCGTCTCGTTTTGCGCATTCGGGAAATTGTTGGCCCGGCGGGGCAGTTCCACCGCACCGACGGTGATGACATTCTTGGCGTTGCCCGGTTGGCCGATGGTGCCAGCCTGGGCTCCGGTGCCATCGTCGTTGCCGTTGCCGTCATTGCCGGCGGCAAAAAAGGCGATCAGTTCCTGCTGGCCAGCGAGATCGGCGACGGCATCGCGCACGAGCGTATCCCACAGGATGCTGAAGGCGCCATATTCATAGGCCGAGGCGCCCCAGCTGTTGTTGGAGATGCGCGCACCGCGGGTCCACGAGATGCTGGCCTGCTCGTTGTCGGTGAAGCTGTTGAAGTCTTCGATGGCGACGATTCGCGCCTTCGGTGCAACACCGGCGAATTGCGTGGAGTTGTAGGGCGCATTGCCGGACCCGGGGGCGCTGACGACCGAGGCGGACAGGGCTCCGTTGCCGAGGATGGATCCCGATACGTGTGTACCGTGTCCGTCATTGTCACCCGGGACGCCATCGGTGGTGAAACTCGGGCGCTGGTCGTAATAGACAATGCGGGTGTTGGCGTTGGTCGAGGTGGGCACTGCCGGATTCACGGCGAAGGCCGGGTGGTTGAAGTCCAGGCCGGAGTCGGTTACCGCGACGATGACGCCCTCGCCCTGCACTCCGGGAAGCAAGGTCTTGAAGGACTTGGCGCGCACGCGCTTGTTGGCAAGGTCGTTCATCGCCTTGAGTTTCGGCGTCGTCTCGACCCACTGTACGGTGTCGAGGCGGGCAACCGATCCGATTTCTGAAGGCTGACCGGTTACGGAGTAGACGACGCGGTCTCCCGCCGGTTGTTCGGTGACAATCGCGTAGCCGCGCGCTTCGAGGTCCGCACGGGCTTCATCCCCGGCGAAGGTGACGATGTTGAAATGGCCGCGCTGCATGCGGGACTCGACTTCGCCATCCGCGTGCCCGGTAACGGAGCGGACGATGTCGTGGCTGAGTTTGAAGTAGGGATGATACGGCTCGACGTGGTAGACCGAATCTAGCGCGCGGATGGCGGCGAGTTGCCCGGCGGTCGCCTTGACCGCAAGCGCACGGTGGGGAACGTAGTGCGAGATGGATGCGCCGGTCGATTCGATGGCGGCGCGCTCGGCATCGCCGACAAGACCGGTGAATTGCACGATGTGGTTTTCCGTCGAGGGGTCTGCAGCCCACTCCGCAGGCACCACCAGGGACTGCCCCTTCTCCACCAGGGCCTCCGTATCGATCCACGCATTCTGGAGCATCAGGGAACGGGTCTGGCGGTTCTGCCAGTAGGCATCGGGCCGCTCGGCATTGCTCAACACCCACGGCTCGCGCAATGCGGAGACGCCTTCGCGCGGGGGATCCATGACCTGCTGCAACGCCGGAGGAAGCACTTCGTCGAGTTGCGCGGTGATCCGTGCGGAAACCAACTTCTCGCCATCCTCGCCACGCTCGAAAACGATGGCCGTGCTGCCCGACAACGAACGAATCAACGCCTCGAGGTTCTCCACATCGAGATCGATATCGAGCGGTGAGGCGGCAATGCGGGGATCGACGTCAAAGGTGATGCCCGTCTGGGTGGTGAGGTAGGACGTGACTTCCTGCAACGTAACGCCGTGTGCCGACAAGGTGATGCGACCATGATCCGTGGTCTGGTAGCGAATGGTTCCCGCATCCGGAAGTTCCGGGTAGGAAGCCCGCGCAGGGCCGGAGAGACATCCCATCGCAAACAACAAACAGACAGTGAGGACAGAGCGGCGGTGGGCGTTAGCTGAATGTGGCACGGTTCACCTCTTGAGCGGACAGTATTGGCGAGAATACAAAGCTAGCGTAATAATAAACATAAGCCTGCAAAGCGTTAAGGAAAACTATCAGGACGCGACGGCAAGCGTCAATCGTTTTGCCGGGGCAAATAAAGCGCGGAGAAACCGCTGCTCATATTCGCAAAAGCGAGAGGCTGGTTGCGTTTTTTTCGCCTACGGACCTAGGGCAGGCCGGCGGCCGATTCTAGCAGCCGTTGCCGCGTGGCGCGGAGTTCCTGTAGCTCGGCCGCCAGCTCCTGGCGTTGCGCATCGAGGGTTTTGATACGCTGGCTGGAGTCGGCCAAATCTTTGACCTCGCCGATGGCTTGCTGGTGTTCGCTTTCCAGGGCATTGAGCTGCTGGACGAGGCGGGCCGTTTCAGGGTCGGTTTCGGTGACGGTGCGCCGCTTCTCCACGAGGGTAGCGATGGCTTGCTGGAGCGCGGTCTCGAGGTTCCTGATATCCAGGGCGGATTGTTGCTTTTCCTGTTCAAGGGCTTGTTGGGAAGGCGTATTACCGGTGTTTGCGGCCGACGAGATTTCCCGCCCGATGGCCTCATCGAGTTCGCGCAACTCCCGCAACCGGGCGTTGAGTTCCTTGACCGCAGCTTCCTGAGCAGCCATGGAGGGGTCGGTTGCGAGCAAGCGCACGTCGACCTCCTTCCGCAACGCGATCATCTCCTTCTCCTTGGCTTTTGCTGCCTGGTATTTAGGCGAGAGCACGTTGTCGCCGTATTCCAGTTCATGGCGTGCCCGGAACCTTTCCCCTTGCAGCTTGATCAGGTTCGCCTCGATGAACTGGATCCGATGATCGATCCGGAGGATCTCATCGACCGTATTGGTTTCCGCATGAACCTCACGAACCGGCAAGGCGAGGAAAAGAAGGACACACAGGCAACGAAGGGATTTCCATGTATTCATGCAGCACGATTCTCCTGAAAAATAGTTCCTATGAAATGACCAGTCCGGATGCCCCGCGTTCGATCATACCCGGAGGATACGCCATCATGGGGCCAGTTTTACCCTGTACTTGAAGTGTTGCATCGCGGCTGGATTGGTTGACACGATCACCAGGTCACCACCGGTTCCCGCCACCCCGCCGGTCAGCAGCCACCACGAGGCGTCCAGCAGGTTGGATGAAACATACAGGTCGTAGGTGCGGCCGGTCAGGCTGGACCAACTGACGCCAACCCCGCCGTTATACCCGATGTGCGACAGCGCGGGCATGGAGAGCGGGTCGGTGGGATCACTGCCGGCGATGTACTCGTCGAGGTTGGTGTAACCGTCGAGGTCCGGGTCAAGGTTGGTCTCGTAATTTACCAGGTCATTGCCGTCCGGGTTGAAGCCGTAGAGTTCCTCCCAGTCGTTGGGCAGCAGATCGCCGTCGCGATCCGGATCGCATACGTCATCGATGCCATCGCCATCGGAGTCGGCATTGGTATTGATGTCCTGCGGGCAGGAATCACAACTGTTGCCGATGCCGTCGCCGTCGTCATCGTGCTGGCCCGGATTCGTCACGTCCGGGCAATTGTCGCAGGCGTTGCCGACGCCATCCCCGTCGGTGTCCACCTGGTTCGGGTTGGCCAATCCAAGGCAGTTGTCGCAGGCATCATCAATTCCATCGGAATCCGCATCGATGCCGCTGCCGTTTCCGTCAACCAGGGGACAGGCATCGCAGAGATCGCCGATGCCATCGAGGTCGGCATCGGCCTGGTCCGGATTGTGAATCCCGGGACAATTGTCGCAGGCATCGCCGACGAGGTCGAAATCGAGGTCGGATTGGCTGACATTGGACACCCCAGGGCAATTGTCACAGGCATCTCCCACCTTGTCGCCATCGGTATCGGGGTTGTTGGTGGTGGCCAGCTCCGGACAGAAATCGAACACATCCACGAAACCATCGCCATCAAAGTCCGTAAAGGTCAGGGTTTGATGGGTGTTGTTGGCCCGGTTGGGATCGGCAAAGAATCCTTCGATCGCCACCCGGTTGGTAAGGATGGTACGAAGGTTTGCGTCAACGGACGCGGTAATGGTAATGGTGGCTGATGTGCGGGCGTTGAAGGAGGTAAAGGTCGCGGTGACCCCCTGCCCGCTGACGGACATGATGCCGTTGTAGGTACTGGTGCTGGCCTGATGAATGACCCCGGTCGGCAGGAGATCAACGACGCGGATTTCACCCGGAGCCCGGTCCGGTCCGGCATTGGTCACGGTTATGGTGTAGACGATGTTGCTGCCAGGCCGCGCGATGGCCGGACTGTTGGTTTTGCGCACCGCGAGGTCCGACCAAAGCAATTCATACAGGCGAATATGGCCGCTCAAGGTGCTGTTTTCGATGCCTGCAGCCAGGTATTTGCCATCCTTGGACCAGGCGAGCGAGGTAACATCGGCATTGCTGTTTGGCAGGTTCTCTTCATAGATCAATTCAAGAGATCCGGTACCCTGATCCAGCACCCGGTAAACCCGTAACGCCGCGGTTGAAGCAGTGCCAGCGACGCCCACCGCCAGCAGGTTGTCGATCGTGCCCCAGGCGAGCGCAAACACATTCAAGGATGCTTCCGCCATGACCGCATTGCTCAGGAGCGAGAAGGTTTGGTTGGGCATGACCCGGTAAACGCGCAGCCGGTCGGTCACGGTGAGCGAGCGGAATCCAACGGCAAACAAGGACCCGGTGGCATTCCACCCGATCGATTCTGCTCTGGCTAACTGGCCTAACGAAAGAGTGGCCCCGGAAGCATAACTGTTGCCGGTCGTGTTGGAGTACACGTTGATTTTGTAATCCGTTCCGGTCGCATAGGCAACGGCGTATCGCTTTCCGTCCGGGTGCCAAACCAGGGTGTTCGTCTGGACCGAATTGTCTTCGCTAATGTTGTTGGTATGGATGAGTGCAAAATTCGTTCCCGTCAGGCTGGCGATGCGGACTTCCGTCGTAATCGAGCTTCCGCTTCCGATGCCGAAGGCCAGTTGGTTCATACCAGGGCGCCATGCGATGGACGAAACATCGCGGTCGGCCTCAAACGAGTTGGTGGTGGCGTACACCCCGCTGGTCGGTACTACCTGATGAATGACCAATTCAGGACGGTTGCCACTCTCCAGGCCATAGGCAAGATGAAGTGAGTTCCTCGACCATGCGACGGCATTGCCCGTCTGATTGGTCGACTTAACGCTGTTGACCGCGGTGACCGACGACGTCATCCACCGGTACACCGACACGGCATTACCACCTGCCTCGTACAAGTTCGCCGATGCGATAAATTGCCCGTCGTGCGACCAATCCACGCCGACCACCGCTTGATCGTTCGCCATCGCGGTTGTCCGGTGCACCAGAGCCGCCCGCGAGGGGATCATTCCCAACAACATCAGCAGCAGAACAGATGGAATCGCTCGGATCACCCCGTGATCATACGGAGTGGCGTGGGTCGAAGTAAACATCCATTCACGAGGCGGTGGTTTCCTCGTCCCAGATCACCGGGACGTCAGGGAGGGCGCGGAGGAAATAGCGGCCGTACCATTTGGTGTGGATACGCGGGTCGAGGATGACGACGATGCCGGTGTCGCTCGCCGAACGGATGAGCCGCCCCACCCCCTGGCGGAACTTGAGGATGGCTTCGGGCAGGGAGTATTCCTTGAACGGATCGCCGCCCCGCTCGGTGATCCGGTCCATGCGCGCCTTGACCACCGGCTCGTCGGGCACGGCGAAGGGCAGCTTGGTGATGATGACGTTGCTGAGCGCCTCGCCGCGCACGTCGACCCCCATCCAGAAACTGTCGAGCCCGAACAGCACCCCGGCGGGCTCCTCCTTGAACCGCTCGATCATGGCGTGGCGCGGCAGACCCTCGTGCTGGGCCAAAACCGCGTAGCCGGCATCGGTGAGGGGGCGCACGGTGCGGGCGTGCAGGTCGCGCATGAACTTGGCGTTGGTGCAGAGGACGAAGGCCCGGGCGCGCGACCGCTCGGTATAGCGGACGACCGCGTCGGCGCTGGCGGCGAGGAAGGCTTC
>CALBHI010000328.1 GCA_937894535.1 uncultured Verrucomicrobiota bacterium | reverse complement strand
AGGCCGATACCGGATCGCCGCTCCACGCGGCCTCAAAGGCCTCGGGCAGGGTTCGCCCGGTGGCGTAGCCGCACGGGTTCGAGTGCTTGATGATGGCCACGCCTGGCTGGCCGGCCAGCTCGCGCACCGCCTCGAGCGCGGCATCGGCGTCGAGGTAGTTGTTGTAGGACATTTCCTTGCCGTGGAGGATCTCCGCCCAGGCGATGCAGGCCTCGACCGGTTTCGGGTCGCGGTAGAACACCGCCTCCTGGTGCGGGTTTTCGCCGTAGCGCAGTTTTTCCCCGGCGGGCAGGGCGAGCACGAACGGTGCCGTACTCCCCTCGACGTGGCCGGCGAGGTATGAGGCAATCGCCGCGTCGTAACGCGCCTGCTGGGCATACACCTTCTGGGCCAGCATCAGGCGGGTGGCCGGGGTGGTGTTGCCGCCGTGGGCCTTGATCTCGGCGATGACCCGCGCGTAATCGGCCGGATCGGTCACCACGGTCACGAAGGCGTGGTTCTTCGCAGCCGAGCGCAACATGGTCGGCCCGCCGATATCGATGTTCTCGATCGCATCGGCGAAGGTCACCTCCGGTTTCGCGACGGTCTGCTCGAATGGATAGAGGTTCACGCAGACCAGGTCGATCGGGGCGAGGTCATGCGCCTTCATCGTGGCCAGATGCTCCGCGTTGTCGCGCAGATGGAGCAACCCGGCATGCACCTTCGGGTGCAGCGTCTTCACCCGGCCGTCAAGCATCTCGGGGAAGCCGGTGAAGTCGGACACGTCGCGGACCTTGATGCCCGCGGCGGCGAGCGCCTTCGAGGTACCGCCGGTGGAGAGGATTTCGATACCCAGCGCCGCCAGCTCGCGCGCGAAGTCCACGATACCCGCCTTGTCGGAAACACTGATCAATGCACGTTGTATGTTCATAAGTTCAACCACGAATGGACGCGAATGGACTCGAATCAGAGGACGATGCGTTCTCATTCCAGCTTTGCTTTTTGGAAGTTGATGATCAAGCCCACGCGAAGGCCAGTGACCCGAAGGTAGTTTAGCATCTTACCCCGCTCGAGATCGGTGATGGCCGGAATGACCTTGGTGTCAATAATCACCTTTTCGAAGGCGATCAGGTCGGGGATGTAAGAAGAGACTTTTACGTTTTTGAAAAGAATCGGGAATTCCGGCTGTTGTCGATAGGCGATACCGCGCAGGCCAAACTCCACGACCATCGCGTTTTCGTATGGTTTTTCATGAAAGCCGTGGCCCAAAGCGTTCAGGACCTCCATGGCGACACCCACGATGGAGAATACCTCTTCCTTGTGGATTAGATCCTTCGTGTTCATTCGTGTGAATTCGTGGTTAGTAGGTCATCTGCACGGAACCGGAGCCGCGGACCACGGAGCCAACGACCAGCGGTTTTTCGCCGGCCTTCTTCAGCGCGGCCACCGCCTTGACCACGTCGGTTTCGCGGACGGCGATGACCAAACCGACACCCATGTTGAAAACGCGGTACATTTCCTCCGCCTCGACCTTGGCCGCCTGCTGAATAAACCGGAACAGGGCGGGGGGCGTCCAGCCGCGGGTGTCCACCGCCGCGTCCACGTTGTCGGGCAGTACCCGTTTGATGTTGTCGGGGAAGCCGCCGCCGGTGATGTGGGCGAGCCCGCGCACCGGCACCACCTTGCGCAGGGCCAGCACCGGTTTCAGGTAGCTGCGGTGCACCGCCAGCAGCGCTTCGGCGGCGGTGGCCTTAAGGCCCGGCACGCGGTCGTGGATGCCCAGTCCCGCCTGGTCGAACAAAGCATGGCGGGCGAGGGTATACCCATTGGTGTGGCACCCGGAGGAGGGCAGGCCGATCAGCACATCGCCTTTCCGGATCTGCCGGC
The DNA here is from genome assembly GCA_937894535.1 of uncultured Verrucomicrobiota bacterium. Lineage (GTDB taxonomy): Bacteria > Verrucomicrobiota > Kiritimatiellia > CAIVKH01 > CAIVKH01 > CALMUP01. The sequence goes on along the minus strand of CALBHI010000328.1, from coordinate 6,459 downwards.
CGGTGATCACGTCCTTCTTCTTCACCGCGCCGATGATGGTGCCGACCAGGTCGTATTCGCCCGGCGGATAGAGGCCAGGCAGTTCGGCAGTTTCGCCGCCGATCAACGCGCAGCCGTTCTCCCGGCAGGCCTTGACCACGCCCTTGAGCAATCCGGCGATCATCAGCGGATCCATCTTTGCGACGCCGATGTAGTCGAGGAAAAACAGCGGGCGCGCGCCTTGGACGAGAATGTCGTTCACGCAGTGGTTCACGATGTCCTGCCCGACCGTGTCGTGGCGGTTGGCCATCGTCGCGACCTTCAGTTTGGTGCCGACGCCGTCCATGCTGCTCACCAGCAGCTCGTCCTTGCCGGGCGACTGGAACAGCCCGCCGAATGAACCCCAGGTGTTCACCGCGCCGGGGGTCAGGGTCGATTGGATCAGCTTCTTCGCGTTCTTCAACGCATTCATCTTGGCGTCGATGTCGACACCAGCGGAGGAATAGACCGAGGAGCCTTTTTTCATCACTTCTTCGCCTTTCCGGCCTTGCGGCCGCCGCCGAGTCCGACCGCCTTGAAGGTGCGTTCGACATCGCGGAAATGCACGGACAGGTCGAACACGCGGTCGAGGTCCTTGGCTGTCACATGTTTCTGTACGTCCGGGTCGGCCGCCAGCAGGTCCTTGAGTTGGCCTTTGCCTTCCCAAGCCGCCATGGCGTTGCGCTGCACGATGCGGTAGCCGAGTTCGCGCGATACGCCTTGTTCGGTCAGCATCAGCAGCACCTGCTGGGAGTGGATCAGGCCGCGGGTCAGGTCGAGGTTGGCCTGCATCCGGTCCTTGTTCACGCGCAGGGTGCGGACGAGGTATTCGAGCTTGGCCAGCATGTAGTCCAGAGCGATGGTCGCGTCGGGCAGGATCACCCGTTCGGCCGAGGAGTGCGAGATGTCGCGCTCGTGCCAGAGGGCGACATTCTCCATGGCGGTCACCGCGTAGCCGCGGATCAGGCGGGCCATGCCGCTGAGGCGTTCGCCGATGATCGGGTTGCGTTTGTGGGGCATGGCCGACGAGCCCTTCTGGGTGTCGCTGAAAAACTCCTCGGTTTCGCGGACCTCGGTGCGCTGCAAGTGGCGGAATTCGGTGGCCCAGCGGTCGATCGAGCAGGCCACCAGCGCCAGTTCGTTCATGTAGTCGGCATGGCGGTCGCGCTGCAGGATCTGCGTCGAGATCGCCGCCGGTTTGAGCCCGAGTTTCTCGCATACGTAGGTTTCCACGAACGGATCGAGGTGGGCGTGGGTGCCGACCGCGCCAGAGAGCTGGCCGACGCGGACGATCTCGCGGGCGTGTTTCAGGCGGTCGAGGGCGCGGCCGAATTCGTCATACATCAACGCCATCTTCAGGCCGAAGGTGATCGGCTCGGCGTGGATGCCGTGCGAACGGCCGATCATCGGGGTGTACTTGTGCGTCAGCGCCTGTTCGCCAGCGGCCTTGCGGACCGCCTCGACGCCGGCGATCAGCAGGTCGGCCGCCTCGACCATCTGCACCGCCAGGGCGGTGTCGATCACGTCCGAGCTGGTCATGCCCTTGTGGATGAAGCGCGACGAGGGTCCGACATGCTCGGCCACGCAGGTCAGGAAGGCGATCACATCGTGCTGGACCTCCTCCTCGATGGCGTTGATCCGGGCCACGTCAAAGGCTGCCTTCTTCTTGATGGCGCGCAGGTCCTTGGCCGGCACGACCCCGAGCCGGTGCATCGCCTCGCAGGCCAACACCTCGATCCGCAACCAGATCGAAAACTTGTTCTCATCCTTCCAGATGGCCGCCATCTGCGGCCGGGTATATCGCGGTATCATCAGCATCCTCTCGGTGAACGATGGTGGAAGGTCGGAACCTAGCAAAGGACCACCCGAGCGGAAAGGGCAAAACAGGAATGAGCGACGTTTTATTCGCACCTTTGCGAAAACTCCACTCGTCGGCGGGAGCAGCCCTCTCACGACCTCCGGGGTCTACTTGTAAACGGGTAGTTTTGCCCGTCTCCGGGCGTTCTAATCGCTTGATCATTAATGGATTCCACTACCTTGTAAGCAGGAGATTTTCAGGTTCCACTTTGGCGGCCTACGTCCCATGTTGGACGTTGGGTACTCGATTCAAGGCATGGCATTACTATGATGAAACGAACGGCATGGTGGGGGCTGCAGGTTGCCAAGATGATCGGTTTCGTTCTCTGTTTTCACCTTTCATCCTTACCCGCATCGGCGCAGGTTTCCGTTTCGATCGGCACCGGTTCCGCGGCCAGCTGGTGCGACACGTTGACGGTGACATCTCGGTTCGTGAACAGCGGCAGTACGCTTGATGCCTTGTGGATTACCAACCAGATCGCGCAGGGCATGTATTACGTCACCAACCAGACGGTCATTACCCTGCCCAACGGGCAGATCCTTTCTGGCGCCGCCGCTGAACCGGTTGTGCAGGGCGGGACCAATCTCGTGTGGGATTTCAGTGGCGCGACCAGCGACAGCGGCATCGGCCATCTCCTGATCAGTGAAGTCATGTATGATCCGGTGGGTGATGCCAACTATGAGGACACCAACGAATGGTTTGAGATCTACAATCCCACCGCGTCGGATATCTCGCTGGCGGGTTATACCATCGTCGATGCCTTGCCGGGCCAGTCCGACGCGCTTCCCGCCATCACCGTGCCGGCGGGTGGCTATGTGGTTGTGGCGGCCTGTACCAATGCCTTCCGGATTCTGTATCCTTCGTTCAGCGGTATCCTCACCGAGGTGTCGGATGACACCATTGGCAGTGGGCTCAACAATTTTGCCGACGGGTTGTTCTTGAAGAACGCCGCGAATGTAACCGTGGATGCGGTTTCCTATGGCGGTTCCAGCGCGGCTTTCAGTCCTGGCGTCACGGCGGTGGCCGAGGGACGGTCGATTGTCCGCAATCCCGCGAATGCGGATAACAACCGGGCCGCCGACTGGGTTGCCGGAAATCCTCCGAACCCCGGAACGGGGACGATTCTGGCCGGTATCAGCCAGGGCGGCGAAGTGACCATCGTGTTCAAGGTCGAGTTGAGCTGTTCCTCCGCCTCGGCGAATCTCCGGACCCTTGCCCGTTACCAGCAACCGGCTGGCGGTAGTGTCGGGGCCGCGTCGGCGATCTACTCCGTCACCGTGCAGGGATCACACCTGAACGTGTTCAAGCGCCCCCTGATCCAGCAGGCCGGCTATCTTGATACCGTCACCTGGACGGTCACGGTGGAAAACGTCGGGTTTGGTGCCGCCAGCAATGTGGAGTTGGTGGATTCGCGTGGTCCGGGCATCCAGTTTCTAGGCTTCAGCCACCCGCCGACCAACGCCGCACCATATGGCAGCCTGACCACGGTGGTCTGGTCCGCCGCCACCGTTCCCGCGCTCGCCTCGCTGGATCCCGGCGAAAGCGTATCGATCGTGGTCACCGGCCGCATCATGGCCTGTGAAGGCCTGTACAACACCATCGATGCGCGCAGCAGTTGCAGCGGACTGACGGCGGCTCCGGTCGGCACCTGTTTCGATACCACCCTGGGCGGTTCGGAAGGTGCCTCGATCGAGTTCATGTACCGCTACGCGTCGTTGTCCGGATCCATCACCCCCGCGGGCACGATCGGTTTGCCAACCTGTGGCGGCAAATCCATCACCCTCCATATGACCAATGCCGCTGGCGCGGATGTGGGTGCCGCCCTCAACCTGTTCCTGACCCCGACGTTGCCTGCCGGCTACTCCCTGTCCGGGGCCTCGTACCAAACCAACCTGAACCGCGTGGCCATGGGCAACCTCGCCCCGGGTGCCAGCACCAATGTCACCCTGACCCTGCTCCCTGGCGGATCCTGCCCGCTCGATACCAGCGAGAAGCAAGTACTCTTCCGGGCGGCCTATCAAGACGATTGCGCGCTGGAGTACGCCAACCCGACCCTGACCATGACCACGGTCATTTCCAATACACCCTCCGCCAGTGTCTACAAGGTCATGCCGGGCAACACCAGCGGCACCGCCTCCTCGCTGAATGTGAACGTGTACTTCACCTACCAGAACTTCTCCAACACCGCGGTCACCGTGGTCGACCAGATGGGCTACAGCGCATCCTACTGGATCACCAACGTGCTCGGCGGCGGCACGGTTTCGGGCGGGACCAATGTGCGCTGGAACCTGACCCTGAGCGGATCGGGCGTGTTCACGGGGTCGTTCACGGTCGCCTGGGCCGATTCCTGCGCCGTGGCGGGTACGCGGGTGAACCGCGTCATCGCCTCGAACGTGACCGATTGCGTGGGATGTTCGTATCCGGTCTCCGGCAGCGGCGAAAGTTACCTGTTCACGATCAGCGGCTCGCACTGCTCCACCGGAACCACCGGTACCGGAGGCTGCAGCTTCGCCGTATCGGAAATCATCCCCGCCACCGCGGAAATGTGCGAAATCCTCACCGTCACCACCCGCGTCAGCAGCCTGCTTTACGCCACCAATGCCGACTGGAACGGGGTGGCGTTCTCCAACAACCTCGGTGGCGGCCTGCTGCAACTGGTCAATACGAACGACATCCGGGTGCTCGTCGATGGCGTGGATTATACCTTTGCTGCGTTTATCCGCACCGGCACCAGCCTGCGTATCAGCTTCACCAATTTTGCCACGGCCGGACTTGCCGCCCCCTCGTCCGTGGCCAGTCGCATGGAGATTGTGTGGACCGTATCTCCGACGAACTCCGGTCAAATTACCGACCGCTCGTCGTTTGTCCTGCCCGGTTGCGGAACGGTAACCGATACGGAAATCGTCAATGCCGGCTACGGCATGCTCGGCATCGAACTCGATGCCCTCGTGGGGCAGGATGCCTGTGGTGTCGCGTCCGGTCGCATCGTCCTCGACCAGTATACGCTACCCGCGCTTTCACAGCTGACCAACCGGACCTTCCCGGTCTACGACGTGGAGGTTGTGCTCGATCTTGATGCCAACCAGAACGGCCAAGCCAGCTACACCTACCTGAGCAACTCTTCGTCGATCTCCAATTTCTATACGCTGGCCGGATCGGCCCTCGCATCGGTCGAACCCGCGGTGACCGCCACCCAGCTCGTCTGGTCGCTCGGCGATCTCCGCACCAACGGCGTTGGATCGCTCCACTTCCGGCTGCTCGGTTCCTGCGCCAAGGAGAGCGGTGAAACCCTGCGCGCCTTCGTGCGTTTCAACCGCCGCTGCCAGGATGATCAGTCGCCCGCGACCCAGATCGCCTACTCCGCCACCAACACCATCCCCGCTTTCAACGACTCGCTGGTCAGCGCCTACCTCGAGCCTGAAGTCGCCTTCATTTCCGGTACGACCTACGTCTACCGCGTCGACTTCTACAACTCCGGCGCCGCCACCGCGTACAACATGTCCAGCGAAGTAGCCTTCCCGGCGAATGTGATCTTCCGTGGAGCCGGATTGGCTCCCGCTTCCTCCTCCGCCACCAACCTGACCTGGACTTTCCAGTCGGCCACGCCGTTCGGGGGGCTCGTCGATGGCGATGGCGATGGCATGGCCGATGACCTTCCTCCCAACAAACTGGTCTCGATCTATGTGACCAACCACATCTCCGCATGCCTGCCCAACCAGTTGCGCGTCACCGTGAGCTCCGGCTGCAAGCAGTCCGTTTGCGTCTCGGCCACCGACACCGCGACCTTCATCCCCTCGTCGCCGAACCTGGCCTCCGCCACCACCTTCCCGAGCAACCACCTGCTGTGCGCCGATGGTCCCGTGCTCATGCAGATCCGCAACAGCGGCGCCGGCAACGCCTACGATGTGGTCGCCCGCCATGTCCTGCCGCAAGGCGCAGCCTATGTCCCCGGCAGCGCCCGCGTCAGCATCGACAACGGAGCCACCAACGCCATTCCCGATCCGTCCGGTGCCGGCACGACGGCCAGCCCGTTGCAGTGGGATATCGCCCAGATTCCGGAACTGGCCACCTTGCTGCCCAGCCAACTCGTCAAGATCCACTACACCGTGAATGTCGGTTGCGATGGTGTATCCTCGACCCAGAATTACCGCGCGGATGCCTCCTACCGCGACAACTGCGGCTTCCGCCTGACCAACTCCTCGACCGTGGCCACCGCCACCCTCGGCCGCCCCATCCTCACCATCACCAAAGCCTCGCGCAACATCACCCGTGGCGATGCCTCGTTCACCACCGCGACCGTGCCCGGCAATCCCGGCGATATCCTCGGCTACCGCATCACCATCGACCACAGCGGTACATCCTCCGCCGAAGCCCAGCACCTTATCCTGACCGATGTATTGCCCGATACCGTGGCCTACGTCGGGGCGTCACCCGCTCCCGATGCCATCGTCGGTTCCACGCTGATCTGGAGCAATGCCACGTTGCTCGCGCTCGCCGGTGGCGGCTCGGACTATACCCGCGCCGCTTCCGCCCTGACCATCCATGTGACCGGCACCGTGGCCACCTGCACCGCCAATGTCCAG
>CALBHI010000327.1 GCA_937894535.1 uncultured Verrucomicrobiota bacterium | reverse complement strand
CGCGCAGCAAGTCGGCGACCGGGCGGTTGGCCGCGTGCGACATCCCGAAATCAAACCGGAGCAGTTGCCCGAGGTAGTGCGACCACTGGGACCGCCACGGCTGGGCGTGTTCACGGTGGCAGGTGAGGGCAAGCAGGTCCGCGGTCACGCCGGCCGGCACCTCGAGGCGCGGCCGGTAGGGATCGCCCGCGGCATCCACGCCATCGGTCCACACGTGGACCGACTCTCCAACCGGCCATGCCAACGCCCCATCGCGCACCTGGAGCGATGCACCCTCTCCCTGCACACGCACCTCGAGCCGCCACGTGTAGCGGTGCCCGGGCATTGGGGCGAACGACAAAGGAAACGGAACCGAAGCCGGGCCGGTCACCCGCAGAAAACCTTCCGCATGGTGAACCACCCCAGAGGATCCGTTCCACGGACCCGCCGACCGTCTGAAATCGGTTTCCGCATACAGGCGCGTCGCGCTGGTGTGGCCGTAAAACAGCGGGCGGTTGAAGCCGCGTTGTTCGTCGAATTCCTCGAGTTGACGCGCCGAGGCCTTGTCGCCCAGCACCATGCGGGCCGGACTGCCGCCAACGAGGTTGAACAGGATGAAGGTGATCAGGACCACCCCGGCCATGGTCGGGATCATCTGCACCAGGCGGCGCGCCAGGTAACGGAGCATCATGGTGCCCCCTCCGCCCCGTCGGGCCGCTTGATCCGGTAGTACTTCTCGTTGCCGTACGGAAAGGCGTGCATCGCGTAATTGCCATACCACGCGTGGCGCAGCCCGACGTTCAGGTGCTGGTAGGCAAAGATCCACGGGCAGTCGTCGATGACGATCCGGGCCATCGCGCGGTACAGCGCGGTGCGTTCGGGTGTGTCGGGCATCACGCGGATACGGTCATACAGGACGTCGAAGTCCGGATTGCGGTAGTTGCAGCGGTTCGGTCCCGGCGAACTGTTCGGGCCATAGAAGAGCTGGAGGAAATTCTCCGCGTCGGGGTAGTCGCCGATCCAACTCAGGAAAAACATCGGGGCCTGGCGGCGCTCGAGTTTGTCGAAAAACGCGGGCCCGTTGTTGTAGCTGAGGTTGATCTGGATGCCGATCCGGCTCATGAAGTGGGCGAAGAGTTCGGCCGACTGGCGCAGCTCCGCATCGTCGGCGCGGCCGAGTTCGAGGGTGATCTGGAGGCGGCGTCCGGTGGCGGGATCGCGGCCATCGGGAAAACCGGCCTCAACCATCAGCGCCTTCGCGCGGTCGAGATCAAACAGATAAGGCTGGTAGTCCGGCTCATACCCATCAAGGCCCTCGGGAATCGGTCCGTTCGGACGGGTGATGCGCCCGTTGTACAGGGTGATCCACGCGTCGGTGTCGAAGGCGCAGGTCATGGCCTGCCGCAGTGCCTTGTTCGCGCCGAGCAGCGGGTCTTCCATGTTGAAGGCGAAGTAACCGAGGCGGAGCGACGGCCCGTGGCTGACCGTGATGCCACGCGCGGCGAGCGCCGGGGCGAGGCCGAGTTGGTCGTCGAGCACCGCATCCCAGTTGTCGCGCGCGACATCCGAGGCATCGAGCTGCTTCTTCACGAACATCAACCAGCGGGTCGCCGGGTCCATCACCACATAATCCACGATGCGGTCGATGAACGGGATGGGTTGTCCGGCATCGGCCAGCAAACCGCGCACACGGAACGTATCGGCTCCGGTGGACGGATACCGGTCGATACGGCCCGTTTCCGCCCACTTCGGGTTCCGCACATAGTCAAGCCGGTAGTTCGGCACCCACGAGGCAAGGATGTAGGGTCCGGTGCCGACCGGCTGCCGGGACACCGCGTCGCCATAGTGGTCCACGGCTTCATGGGGAAAGGCACACACATAGTGCATGGCCAGCACCCACAGGAGTTGCGGATACGGCTCGGTCAAGGTCCACTGGAGGGTATACCGGTCGAGGGCGCGGATCCCTTCCACCTCGGCGTCGTAATCGGTAGGCTCCGTTCCTCCCGACGCCTCGCGGAAGGCATCGAGTCCGACCACCCGGCCGTCGAGGATCCAATAGCCGACCGACTGGTTTTTCCGGTCGGCCAGCCGTTTGACGGCATAAACAAAATCGTCGGCGGTGACTTCCCGTCCCTTTCCGCCGGTGGTGGTAAAGCAGGGATCGTCCTGGAAAAAGATGCCGGGCCGGATGGCGAAGGTGTAGGTCAGGCCGTCATCCGAGACCACCGGAAGCGCGGCGGCGAGCAAGGGTTCGACCCGGTACGGGCGGTCGAGGTAGGCGTATTGAAGCAGGGGTTCGTAGATGCGGGCAATGGCGAGGGCGCTGGGGGCGTCGCCCGCCTTCACCGGATCAAACCCGCGGATGCGCAGCGTGTCCTGGCGCAGGACGGTTTCCGGGGAGGTGGTTGCGGACCGGGTGGTATCGCCGCATCCGCACGACAGGAAGGCTACAAGCAACAAGCCGATCCAAGCCGGGAG
>CALBHI010000326.1 GCA_937894535.1 uncultured Verrucomicrobiota bacterium | reverse complement strand
ATGGCCGGTGATGCCCGGACCGGGCGGGCCTGGCGCAAACGCGCAGACACGTTGCGTGCGCAGTTCATCAAACGCTTCTGGAATCCGCGGGCGCGCCGGCTGGCCGACCGCATCGAGGCCGACAACCGCCGCGATGAAAAGGTGCGGCCGAACCAGTTGATGGTCGTGTCGATCCCGATGATCGAGCCGTTGCTGAACGAAACGCAGGAGGCCGCGGTGGTCGGCAACGCCGTCAGCGCGCTGCTCTATCCGTACGGCATCGCTTCGCTCTCGCAGGACGATCCGTATTTCCATCCGTACCACCACAACGATGCGTGGCATCACTTTGACGCCGCCTACCACAACGGCACGGTGTGGGGGTGGAACGCGGGTTTCACCGTCACCGCGCTGTGCCGGGTGGGCCAGACCGCACTTGCCTGGAAGCTGGCGCAGAACCTCGCGCACCAGGTGCTGCACCTCGGCTGCCGCGGCTCGATGAGCGAGTTGATCGAGGCGGTGCCGCGCAAGAAGGGCGAACTGGTGCTCAGCGGAACCTGGGCGCAGGCGTGGAGCACGTCCGAGTTCGCGCGCAATGCCTACCAGGATTTCGGCGGCTTTCACCCGCGGTTGCTCGATGGCGCGCTGCACCTGCATCCGCATCTGCCGGCGGAATGGAACGATCTGGAGGCGGTGTATCCGTTCGGGCGCGGATCGCGCCTGCTGGTCAACCTCACGCGGTGGGGGCGGGGCTTGGTGCTGCATGCCCGCGTGGAGGGGTGCGACCAACCGCTCACCCTGCACGTCACGCTCGAACATGCGGGACGGCGTCTGCGGGTCGAGGAGCCGATGCAGCCCGGCCAACCGTTGGTCATCGAGGTTGAAGGCAAGCGGGCCCGGATCAATCACGGGGTGCCGGTGGACACCGAGGCGGTTGCGCCGGTCAAGCCGTTGCGGTTCCGCACGCCGTCGCTCGCCGCCAAGCCGCGCGCCATCCGCGAGAAGCATTACCTGCAGACGATCATCGAGGCCGGGCTTTACCGGTAGGGTGTGGTCGAGGTTGTCCAGGGGTTGGACAACGGTCATGGCGCGGTGTCCAATGCCTGGACAGCGCCGGGGGATGTGCGGAGCGGCGGTTACAGGGCGCTGGTGGCCGGTGCGGGGGAAACGGATTCTCCAGCCACGGCCTTCTCGCGGCCGAGCAGGATCATGTCCTGCACGACGTTCAAGGCTTCCAGCAGGATCAGGTCGTCCTTCTTGCCGGTTTCCGGATTCACTTCATCGATCTGCTTGCGCAGTTCCTTTTCGCTTTCCACGAGGTGCTGGCGCTCCTCGAGTTTCAGCGAGATCGAGCGCTCCTGCTGGCGTTCCTTCGCGCGGGCGAGCAGGTTGTTGAACGATTGAAACCGGGGGTCGGTGGAGCGGCGTTCCTCCGATTTCTTCTGCAGCAGGGTGATCAGGTCGCCGTTGTCGAGGAACGGTTTGTATTCGGCCTCGGGCACGGTGCTGTAGGGCAGGGCGTTGGGCAGCAGGTCCTCGCCGACCTCGAGGGTTTCCATGAAGGAAGGAACGATGATGTCGGGGGTGACGCCGCGCAACTGGGTCGAGCCGCCGGCGATGCGGTAGAAGCTGGCGGTGGTGACTTTGACCGAGCCGAGTTGCGGGTTGGCGCTGCTCAGTTCGGTGAGGGTCTGCACGGTGCCTTTGCCGTGGGTCTTCGAGTCGCCGATGATCACCGCGCGGCCATAGTCCTGGAGGGCGCCGGCGAGAATTTCCGAGGCGGAGGCGCTCAGCCGGTTCACCAGCACGACCAGCGGGCCGCCGTAGGCCACGGACGGATCGCGGTCGTAGAGGGCGCGCACGCGGCGGCGGTCGCGCACCTGCACCACCGGACCGGATTCAATGAACAGACCGGTCATCTCGATGGCCTCGGTTAGGGACCCGCCGCCGTTGTTGCGGAGATCGAGGATGATGCCGGTTGCGCCTTGGGCGAGCAGGTCGTTCAGGATGTTCAGGACATCGCGGGTGCAGCTGCGGGCTTCGCCATCATCGCCGCCCTTGAAGTCGGCATAGAAGTCGGGAAGGGTGATCACGCCGACGAGATTGGTCTCGCCGGTGGCGGTGGTCACGTGGCGGATTTCGCCCTTGGCAGCCTGCTCCTCGAGTTTCACTTCGTCACGGATGAGGTCGATCTTGGTGATGGTGGTGCCGCTCGGGTCGCTGGTCGGGATCACGCTCAGCACGACCTTCGATCCCTTGTCGCCGCGGATCAAGCGCACCGTTTTATAGAGGGGCCAGTGCAGCACGTCCACCGCTTCGGCGTCGCCCTGGGCGACGGCAATGATCTTGTCGCCGGGCTTGAGGCGCCCGTCCTGTTCGGCCGGCCCGCCGGGAATCAGCCGTTCGACCTTGGCCGCGCCGTCTTCGGTGCTGAGCATCGCGCCGATACCCTGGAGGGAAAGCTTCATGTTGATCTCGAAATCCTCGCGGTTGTTCGGGGAAAGGAAATCGGTGTGCGGATCAAACGCCTTGGCAAAGGCGCTGAGGTACCGTTCGTAGACCCAGGTGTCATCGTTGTCGCGGATGACGTTCTGGTAGCGGCGGAGTGACTTGCGGACGAATTCAACCGGGTCGAGGGTGGCGTTCACGGTTTCGGAGTGGGAACGTTTGTCCTCCGCTTCCGGATCGAGTGCCTCCTGTTCGGCTGAGAGTTCGTCGGAGACAATGCGGGAGAGGTACTGGTGTTTGATGCGTTGGCGCCAGAGATCGTTCCATGCGGCTTCATCGGCGGGCCACGGGGCGTCCTTGCGTTTCCATTCGTAGCTTTCCTCCACCGAGGTGTCGATGGGTTGATCCAGCAGGGTCTCGGCGTACGCCACGCGGTTCGAGACGCGGTCGCGGAAGGTCGTGTAGGCTTCGAGCGCGAAGGCCAGGTCACCGCGTTTCACCTGATCGTCGAGCAGGGCGGCCTGCTGCTTGAAGCGTTCGATGTCGGAGGCGAGGAAAAACACGCGCTCGAAATCGAGGGATTCGATGAAGTGGTCAAGAGCCCGTTCGGCCAAGGCATCGTTCCATTCCACCTTGTTCAGATGCATCAGCGGCAGGTTGTTGGCCAGCAGGCGGGCCATGCGCGCGCTTTCCGGCGTGGGGGCGGTGGAGGTGGCGGGTGTGGCTGCGGAAGGCAGCTCGTTGCTGAACACCCAGCCGATGGTCAGGCCGAGGACGAGGGAGGCGAAAAGGAGTTTCTGTTGGGACTTCATGCGTTCAATCCAGCCGGATGGTTGTTGTTCGGGTTGCACGGTACATGTCGAAGGGTTGATGCAGCATACGCCAAAGAGGGACAGCCGCCAGCGGGAATTTGTTCAGGATGGAGGAGTACGTGGTGCCGGCGTGGCGGGTTTGCCGTCCAACGGCTGACAGGCCAAGGCCACATCCTCGACGATTCGCCCGCCGATCAGGTGCTCCTGGATAATGCGTTCCAGCACCTCGGGGGTGGCCGAGTGGTACCAGACACCGTCGGGATACACCAACGCGATCGGCCCGTGCGCGCAGATGCGCAGGCAATTCACCTTCGAACGATACACCCCGCCCGCGCCGTCAAGGCCGAGTTGTTTCAGGCGCTTCTTCAGGTAATCCCACGCGGCGAGGCCCGCTTCCTTGCTGCAGCATTCCGGTTCGCTCTGGTCGCAGCAGAGCAGGATGTGGCGGTGCAGGCCGGGTTGGATGGCGAGGTCGCGGGCGATCGCAGCGAGTTCGTCGCGGAGGGAGGAGGCAGGTTCGTTCATGCCGCCATGCTAGGAGAGGCGCGACGCCCTGCCAATCACCGATTGGCGGACGTCGCGGCCGTTATCCGGTCAGCCCGGTAGCCGGGCTGCAACAGCCTGCCAATGGATGTTCGCCAACACCGCATCGACATACTCGGCGCGGCGGTTCTGGTAGCGCAGGTAGTAAGCGTGCTCCCAGACGTCGATCCCGATCAGCGGCACCTGGCCGCGCATCAGCGGGCTTTCCTGGTTGGGCGAACTGGTGACCGCCAGGGCCCCGTTGTCGTAGACCAACCATCCCCAACCGCTGCCAAATACCGACAGGGAGGCTTTCTTCAATGCCTCGGACATGGCCTCAACCGAGCCAAAGGCGCTGACGATCAGTTCGGCCAACCGGCCATCCGGCTGGTTGGGAGTACCCGGGTTCAGGATGTCCCAGAACAACATGTGGTTGTGGTGACCGCCGCCGTGGTTGATCACCGCCGTGCGGATCGACGGGTCGAGTTCGTAGGCATTCGCCAGCAAGGCTTCCAGCGTCAATGCCTGGATGTCGGGTGCAGCCGATTCCAAGGCCTTGTTCAGGTTGGTGACATACCCGGCGTGGTGTTTGCCGTGATGGAGGTTCATCGTGTCCGCGTCGATGAATGCGGCCACGGCATCCGGGGCGTAGGGAAGGGGTGGCAGGGTGTAAGGGAAGGTCATGCCGACGCCCGTCATGGGTGCTGCGGCGTCCGCGGCTCCGGCGGCAAACGGGTACGCACCCAGGGCGGCGGCACCCACAGCGATGGTCTTAATGGCTTCGCGACGGTTCATTTGCATGGCGATCCCTCCGGTATTGGTTTATGGTCTGGGCCACTTTACTATGGAAGCGGGAGACTACAAGATGCCTTCGACGCCAACTTGGTGCGCCTTGTTCGATTGGGACGGTGTGGTAATCGATTCCTCGGCGCTGCATGCCAAAAGCTGGGATTGGATGGGGGCCACCTACGGGCTGCCGCTGCCGGAAGGGCATTTCCGGCGCGGGTTCGGCATGAAAAACGAACGCATCATTCCCGAGGTGCTCGGCTGGACCCGCGATCCGGCGGAAATTTCCCGTTGGGCCGCCATCAAGGAGCAGCGCTACCGCGAACTCGTGGTCGAGCAGGGGATCGACCCGTTGCCCGGCGTGACGGAGTGGATCCACCGTTTGCACGACGCCCGGGTGCCGTGCGCGATCGCCTCCTCCACCGAACGCGCCAACATCGAATGCGTGCTCGACCGCATCGGGTTGCGGCCCTGTTTCCAGGCCATCGTCGCCGGTGACGAAGTCGAGCGCGGCAAGCCAGCCCCCGATATCTTCCTGCGCGCCGCCGAAAAGCTCGGCAACCTGCCCGCCCTCGTCTTCGAGGATGCCTTGGTAGGTATTGAAGCCGCGCGCAGCGCAGGCATGGCCGTGGTCGCCGTCACCACCACCCACCCTGCGGCAGAACTTGCCCACGCTGACCGGGTCGTCGACCGGCTCGACACCCTGACCCTCGAATCCGCCGCCGCCCTCGTCCGGCCTGTTTAAGGCATCACATCGTTTTGTTTTGGTAGTCAAACAATTACAACGATGCTTTCCGCGCTAATCGTATTGACTGGACACGGTTCTTGGCTTATCAATCGTCAGTCTTTTTTCTACCTTGGAATCCGGGAAACGATGATAAAGCGGATCGGGGTTTAACGATCGGTAATTTTTTGGGGAACAGGAATGGCGCAAGTTTTTCACCCCGCGGCAAATACCATTGCTCGGTTAAGTATTGTTGTAGGCCTCGGTGGCTTGGTGGGCACCTTGGTCCTTTTTGACGCCCTGCAGAAATCCGATTACGTCACCGAGGTGAACATGCCCCGGGAGCAGGTCGTCCCCTTCAGCCACAAGCACCATGCGGCGCTTGGACTGGACTGCCGTTATTGCCACACCTCGGTGGAGGACGGTGCGTTTGCCGGTATTCCTCCGACCAAGACCTGCATGAATTGCCACACCCTGATCTGGAACGAGGCCCCGATCCTCGAACCGGTCCGCGAAAGCTGGCGCACCGGAACGTCCCTCGAATGGAACCGCGTCCACGACCTGCCTGAATTCGTCTATTTCGACCATAGCGCCCATTTGAATGCCGGTATCGGTTGCACCGATTGCCATGGCCGGGTCGATGAAATGCCCCTCGTCTGGAAGGAAAAGACCCTCTACATGACCTTCTGCCTCGAGTGCCACCGGCAACCGGAGAAGTTTGTCCGTCCGCGCGACCAGGTGTTCAACATGGCGTACGAAAAACCCGCCAACCAACTGGAAGTGGGCGCTGAACTGGTCCGCGTCCATAACATCAACACGTCCAACCACCGCCTTCTGGATTGCTACAAATGTCATCGCTAACCCCTTCGACCCAGAACACGCCGGCTTCGGTGCGCGAACAGCTTTCCCTCGTCGAGGCCCGGCAACAACTCGAAGGCCAGACCGGCCGCCGCTTCTGGCGCAGCCTGGACGAGCTTTCCCGCAAGGAATCGTTCGGCGACCTGCTCCAGCAGGAGTTTCCCCGTTTCTCCGCCGAGTGGGACCCCATGCACCGCCGCTCGTTCCTGCGCCTGATGGGCGCCTCGCTGGCCCTCGGCGGCCTGACCGCCTGTACCCGCCAGCCCCGCGAGAAGATCATCCCCTACGTCAAGCAGCCGGAAAACATGATTCCGGGCAAGGCGCAGTATTACGCAACCACCGCATCGATATGTGGTTATGGCTTCGGCTTGCTGGCCACCAGCCACATGGGCCGGCCGACCAAGGTCGATGGCAACGAGCTGCACCCGGCCAGCCTCGGCGGTACCGATGCCGCCTTGCAGGCTTCCGTGCTGACCATGTACGACCCCGACCGGAGCCGCTCGCCCCGCCGCAAGGGCAGCACGGCTGCCGCGACCTGGGATGCGTTCGATGCCGACTTGCAGGCGCAACTGGAGCAGCAGACGGCCAGCAAAGGCGCAGGTCTGCGTATCCTTTCCGGCCCGGTTTCGTCCCCGACGTTTGTTGGCTTGATGAAGGAAATTACCGCCCGGTTCCCGTCCGCAGTTTGGCACACCTACGAACCGGTCAGCCGCTCCGGTTGGTACGAGGCGACCGTCGCCGCGTTCGGCCAGAAGCTGGACCCGGTCTACAACCTCGCTGACGCCGATGTCATCGTCTCGCTGGATGCCGATTTCCTGAGCCTCGGTCCGGCGCATGTCCGTCTGGCCCGCGACTTTGCGGCCCGGCGCAGCGTGGAAGCCGGCCCGATGAACCGCCTGTATGTCGCGGAATCCCAGATGTCCACCACCGGCGCCGCCGCCGATCACCGTCTGGCCCTGACCCCCGACGCCATCGAGGGCGTTGCCCGCGCCGTTGCCCATGCGCTGGGAGTCGCCATCACGGGTAGCCATGACACCCCGCACGCCGCCTGGGCCGATGCCCTCGCCGCCGACCTCAAGGCCCACGCCGGCCGCTCGCTCGTCCTCGCCGGAGAACACCGCTCGCCCGCCCTGCAGGCCCTCGCCCTCGCGATCAATGCCCAACTCGGCAACCTCGGCAAGACCATGACCCTGGTCAAACCGGTCACCGCCACCGGGGCCTCGCTGACCGACCTCGCGAAAGCCATCGATGCCGGTTCGGTGCAAACCCTGCTGTTGCTCGATGTGAATCCGGCCTACGATCCGCCGGCGGAACTGGCCATGGCCGAGCGTCTGGCCAAGGTTCCCTTTACCGTGCAGCACGGCTTGTTTGACGACGAAACCGGTGCGGTCAGCTCATGGCACGTACCCGCCTCGCATTATTTGGAATATTGGGGCGATGCCCGCGCGTTCGACGGCACGACCTCACTCGTCCAGCCCTTGATCGAGCCCTTGTACAAGACCCGCAGCGAGTTGGAACTGCTCGCCGCCGTGGCCGGTCGCCCCGGGACGTCCGGATACGACCTCGTCCGCGCCACCTGGCTGGAAACATTGGGCGGCGACCTCGCCTTCAAACGCGCCCTGCACGACGGTCTTTTGGCCGACACGGCCGAGGCCCCCGTGTCCGTTTCGCTGGTGTGGAAGGATGCCGGACCGGGCGAAGCGCCGGCCCCGGCCGACCAGCTTGACCTCGCCATTCTGCCCGATTATGCCGTGGCCGATGGCCGTCTCGCCAACAACGGGTGGATGCAGGAAATGCCCCGGCCGATCACCACCCTGACCTGGGACAATGCCCTGCTCATCAGCCAGGACACCGCCGCCTTACATCGCTTGCTTGCAGATGATCTGGTCTATATTCACTCTAATGCTTGGGTAGAAACCAAAACCGACTTCATTCGCAGCGTTGGCGGCGGCGGTATCCGCTACCTTGGCATGCAGAAAACCGAAACCGGCCCGATCCGTCAGTGGAAAAAAACATCCGTGGCCATCGGCATAGTGGATGTGAAGGGGTTATATCAGGGAAAAGAATTTGAAATGCGCTTGCGTTATACCT
>CALBHI010000325.1 GCA_937894535.1 uncultured Verrucomicrobiota bacterium | reverse complement strand
AACGACCGCCGCGCGGTGAGGATGGTTAAACAATCCGGTCGTCCGGTGGTAGATGTGCTGGGAGTAACCGGGGATCCATCGGTGCCGTTGGTGCATGTGGATGACCGGGCGGTGGCGGAGGTGGCCGCCGGTCATCTGCTCGGGTTGGGATTGCAGCATTTTGCGTATTGCGGCATGGCCGGCATCAACTGGTCCGAGCGGCGTGCCGTGCGTTTCGCCGAGGTGATCGGCGAGGCGGGCCATGGTTGTGCCATGTTCATCTGGCCGGCCGGGAAGACAGCGGGGCCGGCATGGAAACGTTCGCAGCGTTCCCTCGCGGATTGGCTGCGCGGTTTACCGAAACCGGTTGGGATCATGGTGTGCAGCGACCTGCGCGGGGTGGCGGTGCTGGATGCCTGCCGCCGTGAGGGTATCGCCGTGCCGGAACAGGCGGCGGTGATCGGGGTGGATGATGACGATGCCTTGTGTGCGGTGTGCGATCCGCCATTGACGAGCGTTAAGCCGAACCATGGCGAACTGGGGTACCGTGCGGCACGATTGCTGGACCGGCTGATGCGCGGGCAGGGTTGGGATGGGCAGCCGGACTTGGTGCAACCGGCCGGGGTGACGGCACGGCGTTCGACCGAGACCCTGGCGGTGGATGATCAGGCCGTGCTGAAGGCCCTGAACGCCATCCGCAACCACGCCTGCGAAGGTGTTTCGGTGGACGAGGTGGCGCGCATCGCGGGCGTTTCGCGCAGCGTACTGCAGCGTCGGTTCCGCCGGGTGCTGGGGCGTTCGGTGCATGAGGAACTGGTTTCATGCCGGTTGCGGCGGGCCATGAAGCTGTTGGCGGAGACGACGCTGCCGGTCGCCGAGATCGCGGAGGTGGCCGGGTTCAACCATGCTGAATATCTGGGCGTAGTGTTCAAGGAACGCACCGGTCGAACGCCAGCCGCCTACCGGCGTACGATTGCGCGGACGGGGTATCCCACCGCTTGAACCGGGAGAGCGGCTTGCGTATGATCATCACCCATGCACCCGTAGCTCAGTTGGATAGAGCATCGGATTTCTAATCCGGCGGTCGCAGGTTCGATCCCTGCCGGGTGCGCCACCTGTCGCATGGTTTCCAATCCCGGGAAAAGGACCGATCCGGCGTGTCCAGTTCGTGGACACTTTTTTTGAACGCCCAAAGGGCTGGATGGTCCGTCATCGGAACCTTGTGGAAGAAGGAGTATTGCATGATACGAGTCGATAATGTGACGAAGGAGTTCGGGGCGAGGCGTGCCGTGGACGGCGTGTCCTTCTCCGTGGAGCCGGGTACGGTGCTTGGATTCCTCGGGCCGAACGGCGCGGGGAAAACCACCACCATCCGCATGATCGCCGGGTTCCTGAAACCAACCCATGGCACCATCTATGTGAATGGGATCAACATCCAGCAGGATACGGTGGGGGCACAGCGCGATGTGGGCTATATGCCGGAGCGCACACCGCTGTACGACGAGATGACCGTGGAAGCCTTTCTGCGGTTCGCCGCCGAGATGCGCGGGTTCCGAGGCCGCGAGCGCGATACGCAGGTCAGCCAAGCCCTTGCCGCCTGTTTCCTGGAGCCGGTGCGCCGTCAGGTGATCGAGACGTTGTCCAAGGGATTTCGCCAGCGCACCTGCCTGGCCCAGGCCATTATCCACGACCCGAAGGTGCTGTTGCTCGACGAGCCAACCGAGGGGCTGGATCCGAACCAGAAGAAGGTGGTGCGCGACATGATCACCACCATGGGTCGCAGCAAGGTTATCATGATATCCACGCACGTGCTGGAGGAGGTCGAGGCGATTTGCTCGCGGGTGATCATCATCAGCCGCGGCAAGGTCGTGGCCGATAATCCGCCGGCCGAGTTGACCCGCGGCGGGGCGCGCCTCGAGGATGTGTTCCGCCGCATCACCACGACGGAGGAGGCCTGAGCCATGAGCCGCACCTACCAACCGATCCGCACGATGATGGCACGCGAGTGGAGCGCCTACTTCAATGCACCCATCGCCTATGTCTTCCTGGTCATCTTCCTCGTGCTCTCCGCGTTCTTCACCTTCGGGGTGACACGTTTCTTCGAGGCCGGGCAGGCCGACCTGCGGCCCTTCTTCTTCTGGCATCCGTGGTTGTACCTGATCCTGGTACCCGCGGTGACCATGCGGTTGTGGGCCGAAGAACAACGCACCGGCACGGCCGAATTGTTGCTGACCCTGTCGATCCGGCCAGGCGAGGCGATCATCGCAAAATTCCTCGCCGCCTGGCTGTTCATGGGGCTGGCCCTGCTGCTGACCTTCCCGATGGTGCTAACCGCCTTCTACCTCGGCGAACCCGATCCGGGCGTACTCGTGAGCGGTTACCTCGGCAGCTTGTTGCTGGCCGGGGCGTATGTCGCGGTGGGGCAGTTTGCCTCCTCGCTGACCCGCAACCAGGTCGTCAGTTTCATCATCGGCGTGGTGGTGGGGCTGTTCCTGTTGCTCGCCGGATTCCCGCCGGTGACCGACCTCTTGTCCCAGTGGGCGCCGGCATGGCTGGTGGACGGTGTGGCCGGATTCAGTTTCATGTTCCACTACGATATGTTGCAGCGCGGGCTGATCAGCCTGGGTGACCTGGTGTATTTCGCCAGTGTGATCGTCGTGATGCTGGTTGCCACCCATGCCGCCTTGAGCCGTCGGCTCGGCCGCGCCTAACCCGAGGAGCCTTCCATGACCCCAACCACTGTCAAACAAACGGCCCGTGTGAATCCGTGGATCGGCGTACTCGTCGTGCTGGCCGTCGCCATCGCGGTGAATGTCGTCGCGAAGTCGGTGCGCGCGCGGATCGATGTCACCGAGGAGCGTCTGTTCACCCTCAGCGAGGGAACCGCCGCATTCGTGAAAAGCCTTGATACCCCGGTCACGCTGAAGTTCTACGTTAGCCGGGGCAACGAGGTGCCTTCCTTCATCAAGCAATACACCCAGCGCATTCTCGACCTGTTGCGCGAGGTGGAGCATGCCTCGGGTGGCTCCATCGTGCTGGAACTCTACGATCCGCAACCCGATTCCGATGAGGAGGAGTGGGCGCAACGGTACGGGTTGATCGGCCAGCAGGTGTCTCCGACGGGCATGGGCGATCCGCTGTACATCGGCGTGGTCGCGGTGAGCGGTCAGCGCGAGGCGGCGATTCCGTTTCTCGCCCCGAACACCGAAGCCCAGCTCGAGTACAATGTCGCCCGTCTGGTCCATGAGGTAACGCGGGTGACGAAGCCCAAGTTGGGCGTGATCAGCACGCTGCCGGTGGCGGGCCGCCCGGTCAGCCCGATGATGCGTGGACGCCAACCGGACACGAGCTGGATCGCCTTGCGCGAGTTGCGCCGCCACTACGACATCACCACCATCATGCCCGATGCCGCCTTAATCCCGGACGACATCACGGCCCTGTTGGTCATTCATCCGAAACAGTTCCCCGATGCCCTGACCTATGCGATCGACCAGTTTGTGGTGGGCGGGGGGCGTCTGATTGTCCTGCAGGATCCGCTGAGCCTGACCGAGCGTGAGACGAATCCGGAAATGGCCTCGATGGGTATGATGACGAGTCCCGGATCACACCTGAACGCATTGACGGCGGCCTGGGGGGTGACCATGGATGCGGATAGCGTGCTCGCCGATGTGGCGATGGCCAGTCCGATCACCTTTGGCAATGGCCAGAGCGAGCGCCTGGCCGCATGGTTGACCGCCCGGCCGGAACAGGTGAACCGCGATGATGCCATCACCACCTCGATCAACCTGCTGATGCTGCCGTTCGCCGGCGCGTTGACGGTGACGAACGTCGACGGCATCACCGCGACAACCCTCTTGCGCTCCAGCACCAACGCGGTGGCGATCAATGCGTTCATCGCGACGATGCCGGGTCCAGAAAAGATGCGCGACGCCACCCCGCTGGGAGAGAAGGCGTTGGCCGTGCGGTTGGTGGGCAAGTTCCCGTCGGCCTTTACGAATGGACCGCCGGTGCCTGCGCAGGGCGGCCCGGAAATCGATGCCTCCAAGCACCGTGACCGCAGCGAACGCGACGGCATGGTGGTCATCGTTAGCGATGTCGATTTCCTGTTCGACCAGCACGCCTTCCGGGTCATGAACGTCTTCGGGCAGCAGATGGCCGAGTTGGCCAACGACAACTACAACCTGATGCTGGGGCTGGTCGAGCAGGCGACCGGCAGCGAGGCCCTGATGGGGTTGCGCAGCCGCGGTATCAAGGACCGCACCTTTTCTCGCGTGATGGCCCTGGAACAGGCGGCCCAGCAGCGGTGGCAGGCTGAAGAGCTCAACCTGCTGACCAAGTTACAAGAAACCCAACGCCGCCTCGGTGAGCTTCAATCTGCGCGTGATGACCAGCAGCAGGCCATCATCACGCCGGAACAAAAAGCGGAGATGGAGACTTTCCGCAAACAGCGGTTCGAAACCCAGCGCGAACTGAAGGAAGTCCGCCGCAACCTGCGCCGCGACATCGAGGTGCTCGGTTACCAGGTCAAGGTGGTGAACTTCGCCGCGGTGCCGCTGCTCGTCGCCGTGTTCGGTATTGTC
>CALBHI010000324.1 GCA_937894535.1 uncultured Verrucomicrobiota bacterium | reverse complement strand
TCCTCGTCGATAATTGACCGCACGTAGCTCCCGATGGACGAGAGCCTGTTGGAGAGACTTCGCGGGAGCATATACTTGATGTCGTCTTCACTCTTCATATGTCATGCGAACATTTTAATAACCGTCATGCATTGCAAATGGCTGTTTGTGGTTATGCGTCAACGCACTCATGGACAACCATTCAATTTCGCGATCGTGTTGACGCATAATACCACATTCGCAGACTGGATAGTGCGTCAACGCGGGGGTGAGCGGGTCCGGTTGACCGTTCGAGTTTCCCGGTTGGTTGCTGCACCGGTTTTGTCCTGGTTCCTTTGCGATGGAGACGGTTGCGGAGGCGCTGCGCAGGGTCGATCGAAGGGCGGGGATCCTGGCGTGAAAACGGCTAGGCTGCCCGGGCCTTGTGCCGGGTGGCGGCTTGATCGTCCGTATCATCATCCCTCCCATGATCCCACGTTGCGCTCCTTGATGGCATCGGACGATACCAGCGGGAAGGTAGAGGGGTCAAGGAGATGGAGGAATGGAAGAATGGTTGATGGTTGATGGTTACCCGCCGCAGGCGGGATGGAGAGAAGCCGCTTCCGGCCTGAACACTGACCACGGAACACCTCATCCCGACACCGGACCCGACCCAATCAACGTCTTCGCTGCGGTCGCTGCGGCCGCTGCGGTTCATCCTTCGATTCCGATAGCGATAGCGACAGCGACTCCTCTTTCTCCTCTTCCTCTAGTCCCGCACCGCGGGACGGGTGGTAAAAATCTTCACGCCAACCAACCCATCAACGCCACCCACCCCCGGCGGGCAAGCCGCGCCTCCGGCGGGCAAGTCCGCGGTTCAGATATCCCATCTGCGGCCTCTGCGAATTCTGCGGTTCATCCTTCGATTCCGAAAGCGATAGCGACAGCGACTCATTTTTCTCCGTGTCCTCTAGCCCGCCTCGGGCGGGTGGTAAAACCTCTTCGATCAAAGAGCGTTGACCGTTTTTACCGGCTCAATTAGCGTGCTGGCGGAGGAATTCACATGAAACGTATCGTGATGCTGGGTGTTGCTTGTTTGGCCGTTACCGCCTACGCCATGGGACCCAATCCAACCCCTTCCGAGGAGAAGGATCCGGTCTGGACCGCCGACAAGCCGGGATACGCCAAGGCACAGCATACCCACGATGCCGCCGACCTTACTTCCGGTGTGTTGGATGACGCGCGTATTCCGCCCGAGGTCAGCCGACTTGGTACACAGATCGAAGGCCCGGAAGTGGCTCCCGGAACCTTGTCCCTGGATCACCTCGGTGCCAGCGGCGCGCAACTCAACGACGTCCCGCGGTGGGATGGTGCCGCCTGGCGTCCTGCCCCGGTTGGTCCCGCCCCGGCCGCCAGCGAATTCCTGTCCGTTTCCCCGGTGGCCGCGCGGCCCCTGACCCAGCCCCACGACGGCACGGGCTTCTCCTGGCATCCGCAGCGCATGTACATCGAATACGGCAATCCGGCCCAGCGCACCTCCCTGGCCGTCCCGCTGCACCTCCCTCACGGCGCCATCCTCCGCTCCATCACCTATTGTTTCGTGGACAACGATCCC
>CALBHI010000323.1 GCA_937894535.1 uncultured Verrucomicrobiota bacterium | reverse complement strand
TAAATACGAAGTCCTGAAAAAGTATGGCCATGACCTGACCGAGGCCGCACGCAAAGGAAAGCTTGATCCGGTGATCGGTCGCGATACGGAGATACGACGCGTGATTCAGGTGTTGTCCCGCCGTACCAAAAACAACCCGGTGCTGATCGGTGAGCCGGGCGTCGGTAAAACGGCCATCGTCGAGGGTCTCGCCCAACGCATCGTCGCGGGCGACGTGCCGGAAAGCCTGACCAACAAGACCGTCGTCTCGTTGGACCTGGGCGCGATGATCGCCGGCGCGAAGTACCGTGGCGAATTCGAGGATCGCTTCAAGGCTTTCATCAAGGAGGTGATGGAAGCCGAGGGGAAGATCATCTTGTTTATCGACGAGTTGCACACGTTGGTGGGCGCGGGCGGGGCCGAGGGTGCGGTGGATGCCTCGAACATGATCAAGCCACCCCTGGCCCGCGGCGAGTTGCGCGCGGTTGGTGCGACCACCCTCGATGAGTACCGTAAGCATATCGAGAAGGATGCCGCGCTGGAACGCCGCTTCCAGCCGGTGCTGGTCGGCGAGCCGACCGTCGAGGATACCATTGCCATCCTGCGCGGTCTCAAGGAACGTTACGAAGTGCACCACGGCGTGCGCATCCAGGATTCCGCGCTGGTCGCGGCGGCCACCCTTTCCAACCGGTACATTACCGAGCGGTTTCTGCCCGACAAGGCGATCGATCTCGTGGACGAGGCGGCCAGTCGCTTGCGCATGGAGATCGATAGCATGCCCACCGAGATCGACACGATCCGGCGCCGGGTGCTGCAACTCGACATCGAGCGTGAGGCCCTGCGCAAGGACAAGGACGAGGGGGCGCGCGAACGGCTGGCCAAGCTCGAGGAAACCCTCGAACGACTGCGTGCTGAGGAGACGAAGCTGAAACTCCACTGGACCCGCGAGAAGGAACTGATATCGACCATCCGCGACCTCACCCAGTCGCTCGATCTGCTGCGCACCCAGGAGGAAGCCGCCCGCCGCGAGAACGACCTCGGCCGCGCTGCCGAGATCCTCTACGGGAAAATTCCCAGCGTGGAACGCCAGATCAAGGAAGCCCAACAGCAATTGGTGGAGTTCCAGAAAGACCAGCGCATGCTGAAGGAGGAAGTGGACGACGAGGACATCGCCACCGTGGTGTCGAACTGGACCCGCATCCCGGTCAGCAAGTTGCTGGAGACCGAAAAGGCAAAACTGCTGGGCATGGAGGCCCGCCTACAGCAGCGGGTCATCGGACAGGCCGAGGCCGTCGCCTCGGTGTCCAACGCGGTGCGTCGTTCGCGGTCCGGCCTGCAGGACCCGAACCGGCCGATCGGTTCGTTTATCTTCCTCGGCCCGACCGGGGTGGGCAAGACCGAGTTGTCGCGCGCACTCGCCGAGTTCCTGTTTGATGACGAGCATGCGATGGTCCGCATCGACATGTCCGAATACATGGAGAAGCACTCGGTTAGCCGGCTGATCGGCGCGCCCCCCGGTTATGTCGGGTACGATGAAGGCGGGTACCTCACCGAACAGGTCCGGCGTCGCCCGTATGCCGTGGTGCTGTTCGATGAAATCGAGAAGGCCCATCCCGACGTGTTCAACGTGCTGCTCCAGTTGCTCGACGACGGACGCCTGACTGACGGACAGGGGCGCACCGTGGACTTCAAGAACACCATCGTGATCATGACCTCCAACATCGGCGGTCCGGTCATCCACGAAACCCTTTCCGCCCATCCCGACATCGGGGGTGACCATCCCCTGTACGAGCAGATGGAGGCGAAGGTCCACGATCTGCTGCGCGCCCATTTCCGGCCTGAATTCCTGAACCGTGTGGATGACATCATCATCTTCCACAGCCTGCACCGCGATCAGTTGCGCCGCATCGTCGACCTGCAGGTTGACCGGGTTCGCAAGCATCTGGCTGACCGACACGTCGGGTTGAAACTGACCGATGCCGCGCTCGACCACATCGCCCGCGCGGGGTACGACCCGGCCTTCGGTGCACGCCCGCTCAAACGGGTCATCATGCGGGAGGTGGTCGACCGGCTCGCCTCGGAAATCCTCGCCGGGACCGTTCCCGCCGGGCGCATCGCCGTGTTTGATCACCGCGAGGCGCAAGACGGCTTGACCCTGAACCTGGAATAACCATGATGAGATCGTGATGTAATCAAGCCATGGATACCGCTCTGTCAGCCATCATGATCCTCGGAATCTTCTACATGGTGTACCACATCACCAAGGGGATGTAAGACGCGCACCATGACGGGAACACCATGAAAAACGAAATTCCCGTCACCGTGAAAGCGCTGGTCCCGACACCCAATGGATGCGGTGTGTTCCTCACCGATGGGGTGAAGGTCATGGCGATCTTTGTGGATCATTCCGTTGCCGCAGCCATCACCATGGCCATGCACGACATCCGCAAGCCGCGGCCGCTGACCCATGACCTGATTGAAAACATTCTCGGCGGGCTGGGTGTCATCCTGCAGAAGGTCGTCATCAATGACCTCAAGGAAGACACCTACTTCGCCCGGTTGTTCATGTACCAGCAACTCGAGGGCGGGGGACGCAACATGCTGGAGGTGGATGCGCGGCCGAGCGATTCCATCGCCCTGGCGTTGCAACTGAAGGCTCCGATCTTCATGGTCGATGAGGTATTGGCCCGAGCCGATGACATGACGTGGGCGCTGGAACAGCACAAGCCGGACGGTGATGCGTCGGCTGAAGGGAATGGATAGCATTCGGTCGTGATCGTTAAAGTATTGCGTCGTTAAACCAGTGGGTTAGGATCGAAGGCATGAATATTCTTCTCACCGGCGGGGCCGGTTACATCGGCAG
>CALBHI010000322.1 GCA_937894535.1 uncultured Verrucomicrobiota bacterium | reverse complement strand
GTCCTGACCGGCCGAACCGGATCCATCCCCACCCCACAGGTCGGTGATGCGCTGCCAGGTAAAGTTCGTGTTCGAGAACGACCAGGTGTTGGTCGCGGTCGGAACGAAGGTGTTGGCGGAACTCCTCGCGCTGTTGAAATGGGCGATGTTGTTGGTGACGAAGCCCGGCAAGGTGATGTTCATGTTGGTGAGCGGGTCACCGTCGGTGGCGCGCTGCAAGCCGCTGTAGTCGTCGTAGGCACGCAGGCTGACATCCATGCCGTTCGAGGCGAGTACGCCGTCGGTCACGAAGTAGCGGAACACATCGCCCACGGCCTGGGCCGAGGCGGGCACGGCGCTGGTCAGTACGGCCATGCCGCCGGTGCCGCGAACAGGTACGTTGGTGTCGTCGTCGTACACATAGAAGCGGAGCGGCGTATTGATCGTGATGGCGCGGTTGGTCGGCACGGCATCCCACGAGGGGCCGTTCGGGGCGGCGACGGTGCCGCCGCCCGGCTGGTTCTCGGCCGAGACGGTCACGAAGTACTGGTTCTCGAAGTTAATGTTCGTGATGTTGAAGGCGCGGAACTGGAACGTGGTCACCGAGGTGGCGCCGTTGAACCCGAAGTAGTTCGTAAAGAACCGGTCGAGGTTGAACTGGTTGGTGGCCAGGCCGATGGCCAGCGGATCCCAGTTGGGCGATACGCGGGCGTTCGGCGAGCCGATGTTCCGGTTGGTCGCCACGGCGTTGGTCAGGAACACGCCGAGTGGGCTGTCCCAACGTACGGCGAAGTCAATGTTGTTGACCGACTTCAGCTCGGCATCGCTCAGGTTGGTGACAACCTGATCGTAGACGGAGGCATTGTAGTTCGTGCCGATGTACACCAGGGTCGGGACGGGGCCATTCAGTTCGTGGTGCTGCGGACGCAGCCCCCACATGACTTCCTCCCAGCTCGGGCCGATGCGGATGCTGTCGAAGGTGAAGATCTGGTTGTTGTCACTGGCCAGAACCTGAATGCCGTCGATGCGGTCGATGAACACGTTGTTCATTTCCACCGACCAGGCTGCTTCGAGATCCGGATTGGCGTGGGCAAGCTGGCTCTGGGTGTAGGCGCGGGCCTTGAACTCGCGGTTGTTGAAGTCGATCATCGCGACGATCAAGTAGTCCACGCCACCGTTCAGGCCGTACCCGGAGTTCGAGCCATCCAGCTGGTTCGTACGAACCGAACCGTTGTGTTCGACGGTCAAACGTTGGTTGGCCACGCCGAAGGCTTTGCCGAAGAAGCCGGTGACCGCGCCTCCGTTGAGCAGGTTCACGCCCATGTAATCGGAGGTGCCCATGGTGTGGGCATTGTTCATCTTGATCGCGACGTACATGCGGCCGCTGGTCATGGCCGGGAAGTTGCGCCGGGCCTTGCGGCTGCCGCTGCCGTCTTCCGAGGCATTGCCGAGGTCCATGAAGGCGGAGCGGGTCGGGGGCGGCGTATCGGGCGGGTAGGCCCCGAAGTCCGGATAATCACCGGAGCCGGTTTCAATCAGGCCGCCGGAGGTGGACCAGTTGTTGGTCCAGCCGGTACCGCCGCCCAGGCCGGACAGGTTCACGAACGAGCCATGATCAAAACCATCGTACACCAAACCAAACGCGGCGGTGGCGGTGCTGCGCGGGTTGTTCACCGCGGTGTTGGTGTTGTAGTCGGAACCGCCGCCGGTGCCGTTGAACTCGTACACGCGGAAGTGGTAGGTCACGCCGGGGGCGAGGCCGATCACGGTGACGGTGGAGCCGGTGTCGCGGTACACAATGTAGTTTCCGGCTCCGAGGTGGGTGCCGCTGCCGAAGGTGGCGCTGGAGGTGTAGGACTGGCCATCCACGGGGTGCTGGTTCACGGCGTTGGTGCCGCGGACGACGACCATGCGGCGGGTGCCGTTGCCGTTCTCCCAGTTCAGGGTCACGGTGTTGGTGCCGATCACCGAGAACACGATGTTGCTGGCCTGGAAGGTCGGCTCGTCGCAGGTGGTGCTGGCCGTGGCGGTGGCCGGGTTGTTGGTCATGTAGTTAATCGTCTCGCCCGAGGCGCTGTTGACGCGGTACGGGAAGATCCGGAAGTGGTAATCGGCGCAAGCGGTCAGGTTCGACTGCAGGAAGCTTTCCACCGAACCGGGGCTGAC
The DNA here is from genome assembly GCA_937894535.1 of uncultured Verrucomicrobiota bacterium. GTDB lineage: Bacteria > Verrucomicrobiota > Kiritimatiellia > CAIVKH01 > CAIVKH01 > CALMUP01. Next base: position 12,026 of record CALBHI010000322.1, on the reverse strand, counting down.
CACGGCGACACGAGAGCCGCTCAACACCTGGTTGTTGGTATAGCTCACGCCATCCACCGGGACGTTGCTGACCGCGCTGCCGTTGCGGCGCAGGATGACATAGCCATCGGCCAGGAACGTACCGCCGGGGGCGGTCCAGGTGTTGGTGATGGTGGTGTCGCCTCCGGTGAAGGCGTTGAAGTTGATGACGTCCTCGGACGGCTCGATCTTCAGGGTCCAGCGGCTGCCGCTGAGCGGGGTTCCGGAGGTCAGGTAGTCGGAGCTGCCGCTGCTGCCGTTGTATTCGAACACGCGGAAGAAGTACTGGGTCTCGCTGTTCAGGGAGACCAGGTCCACGCTGGAGCCGGAGCCGTTGTAGATGACCTTCTGGCCGCCGCCCAGATCGGTGCCGAGGCTGAAGTCGGCGTTGGCGGTGTAGTTCGAGCCATCGACCGGGGTGAAGGTCACGGCGGAGCCTTCACGGGCGATGACAATGCGGGCGGCGCCGTTGCCGGGGGTCCAGCCAACGGTCATCGACGAGGTGGTGATGTTCGCGAAGGTCATGGCCGAGGCGTGCAGGGTCGGCTCGCTGCTGAACTGGTTGAGCAGGGTTTCCCAGGTGCGGGCCACGCGGACTTCGTCGAAGCAGAGGTTGCCGACGCCGCTGCCGGCGAGGCGGATGCCGTCGATGCTGGCGATGGCCGAGTTCGAGCGGACCAGGCTCCAGGTGCTCGGCTCGGTCAGGGACAGGGTATCGCCGGGGTTGAAGGCGCGGGTGCGGATGACATCGGTATCGAAGTCGTAGTACAGCACGATCAAGTAGGTGGACTGGTAGATGCCGAAGCCCGACTCGGTGGAGGAGCCGCCGAAGTCGATGCCGAGCCACTGCGAGTTGAAGATCTTGCCCGCGAACGCACGTTCGGTGGTGCCTTCCATGAACGAGATACCCGCGTAGCCGTTGTTATCGTTCGCTTCCTTGCGCATGGCCACGGCGGCAAACAGTTTGCCGGTCGAAACGGCCGGGAAGTGACGGCGGGCGGTGATTTCCGTCGCGGTGCTGCCGCAGATCCGGTTGCTGACCGCAGCCGGGTAATTGTTGGGCACGGCGAGGTTCGTCATGGTCAGCGTGAAAGTCGAGGCGCTCCACGCGTTGGTCCAGCCGGTGCCGCCGGTCAACCCGTTCAGCGCGGTGCCAGCGGTGTTGGTGAACGGATCGACGATTTCGTTCACGAAGTAGCCGATCACGGTCAGGTTGTTGGTCACGAAGCGGGTGCCGTTGGTCTGGTTGCCGGCGAGGGCGACCACGGCCTGGTAGGTGCCGGGGTTCAGCGAGGCTATGTTCACCGCGGCGGTATGGATCTGCGACAGGCCGTCGTTGAGGGTGATCGAGGTGTTCGGGTTCACGGTCAACCAGCCGGAGCCACCGTTGTAGGTGATGGACGCGTTGTAGATCAGCGGGCCGACACCGTTGTTGGTAACGGTGAAGTTGGGCCAGGTGCCACCGCCACTGACCGTTCCGTACAACGAGGTGATGTTGAGCACGCTGGTGTTGACCTGCATGCCGGCGAGGCTGGCGCCGGCCACGACCTCGAAGGTGAATTCGTTGGTGGCGATCGAGCGGTCGCTGGTGCGGTCGGAATCGGCGTCGGCAACGATCACGCGGGCGGTCCAGGTACCGGTGATGGCGCTGGCCACCGGGTTGTTGTTCGAGCTGCCGATCACGGTCAGGGTGTTGGCGCCGCCGTTGCCGAACGGAATGTTGTTAAAAGCCTGGCGCAACTGCATCACGCCGTTCGGATCCCACAACTCGAAGTAGGGCGAGATGTTGGGCTGGACGGTGTTGGTGCCGTTGACGTTGATGCCGCTGTTGCCCTGCGACGTACCGTCCACGACGCGGCCGGTGATCGACCAGAACGAACCGGACAGCAGTTCGACCACGCTGGCGGTGTGCACGCCTTCGGTGCCGCGGATGGCGAAGTTGGTGATCAGCGGCGGCGCGGTGTCGTCGTCGGTGACGACCAGCCAGCCGTGTTGGCTTTCGAGCAGCGAATCGCGGTCGTTCGCGCGGTCGTTGTCGGCATCACGCCAGGTGATGGTCACACGGTTGCTGCCGGTCACGCCGGAGGCATTGTTGGTGACGAGGTTGTCGATTTCATCCGGCAGCATCGCCCCGACCCACGACCAGACGCTGGTGGCGGAGGTGTTGGTGGTATCGCTGAAGCCCGAACTGCGGGTGGTATCCCAGTTGAACACGTTGCTGACGATGGCCGAGCCGATGGTCAGGTGCGATTGGCTGTCCGCATCGGTCGTACCGCGGGACAGACCGGAACCGGCATCGCGGGCGCCGAAGTAGAACACCAGCGGGGTGGCGTTCGACACGTGGTTGGCCAGGTAATGGTCGGTCAGGCGGAAGGTGATGTTGGTGCCGCTGGTGCCGCCCACCGAGCCGACGGCGGTGTTGTTCGACGACAGCTGCATGAACCGGGTCGAGCTGGAGAATTCCGGCGAGTGGATGGCCATGACGGTCGGGGCGGCGGTGTCGTCGTCCACCACGGTGAAGGTGATGGCGGTGCCGTTCGACAGGGCCGGGTTGTTGATGCTGGTCAGGCCGTTCGAGGAGATGGCGCTCCAGCGTCCGGTGTAGGTGCCGAGCACGGTATCGGCGAAGCCAACCACCGACTGGGTGTTGTTCGAGGCACGCACGGTCAGGCCGCTATCGATGTAGGCGAAGGCGTTGAAGGCGCGGTCGGTGATGACCTGCACGCCGAGCGGATTGAGGATGTCGTAGTTCGGGATGAAGTACGGCGGCGTGGTGTTGACGGTTTCGACACCGGCACCCGAGCGCAGGTCGAGGGCGACGGTGTAGGTACCGTCGCGGAGCTGGCCGTCGAACACGTGGTTCGTCGTATTGCCGATCACGTAGTTGGTGGCGTAGGGGCCGCCGGTCAGGCGGAGCAGGTCGGCCCAGGAGGTGGCGACGCGAAGTTCGTCGAAGTGCACCTCCCCATTCCAGCCGATATCGGCGCTGGCTACGAGACGGATGCCGTCGATGCGGGTCGCCGAGGCGTTGGTGGCGCCGGCCAGGTAGGTCGGCTCGATCGAAGGAACGGACGTGGCCGAATCGTAGTAGATGGCCATCAGGGTCTTGGTCGCGAAATCGAACCGTCCGATGAGCAGGTGTTCATTGCCGGCCGGGAAGCTGTCGGCCGCGCCAAACAAGCTGCCACCACTCGGGGTGGAGGCGCCGAACTGGTCATTGCCGCCGCCGCGGTGACCGAAGAAAGCGACTTCGGTGGAACCGCTCATCAGGCTCACGCCGCTGCGTTTGTTATCACCCGAGCCTTCGTTGAACTGGCGGCGGTAGAGCACCGCGACGTACAACTGGCCGGAGGTGGCTTCAGCGATGCCGCGCGACGCGCTGTACACGGTGGAATTGGTGGTCTTGAACACCATGCGGTTCGCCTTCTCGTCCGGCCACTGGGGTTGGAAGGTGGAGAAGTTTCCGTTGTCGATCACCATGTCCACCGGGGCGTTCGGCGCGGAAACCGACCAGGCGTTGGTCCAGCCCTGGCCGCCGTTGAGGCCACCGAGGGCGACGGCATTGGTGTAGGCGAATTGTTCGACGACTTCACCCGCGCCATAGACCTCGGTGGTGGCGGAGGCGGTGACGCCGGTGGAGTAGAAGTTGCCGGTGTACGAGAAGAACTCGTAGTGGTGGGTGGTCCCCTGCCCGACGATGTGCTCAAGGCTGGTGGCGTTGCCCTTGTAGATGACGGTGCCGCCGCCGAGGCTGTCGCCGACGTTGTACGGCGTGCCCTGGACCGGATCGCCGGAGACGGCCGAACCGGCGCGGTGCACGATCATCACATTGGTGTAGGTCTGGGTCCAGGCGAGGCGGACCATTTCCTTGCCGTCGGCGGTGGCGGTCTGGTTGGTCGGGTTCGGGATGTTGCCATCGACGGTGATCCGGACCGCACGGTCGGTGTAGGTCACGGTGCCGGTGATGCCGCCGAGCCAGTTGATCGAAGCGAAGGTGCCGATCACCGCGCTGTTGTTCAAGCTGGTCACGACGGTGTAGGTGCCGGCGGCCCACGGGCCCTGGTTGCTGATGGTCAGGGTGCCGGCGACGGTGATGTCGTCCTGGACGAGGATCGGGGCGAGGCCGCTGTCCACAAAGGTCACGCGCAGTTCGGCGGCGGCGCTCTGCATGGTGAAGTCCTCGGTGGTGCCGTCGCCGATGGTAATCGACGGGGCGGAGCCGACCACATGGAACACACCGGTGCCGGTACCGTCGGACGAGCCGAGGAACAGGTTGTGGTCGGTGGTGATCACGCCGCCGGTCACGGTGTAGAAACCGAACGAACCGGCGGTGCTGCCAATGTTGAAGTTCGCGGTGCCGCTAACGAGGTCGAGGGTACCACCGGTCTGGTTGACCACGCCGGTCGCGCCCGCGCCGAAGCCGACGACGAACGGGTTGTTGGCGATGACGGTACCGTTGCCGCCGATATTCAGGGTAGCCAGCGCGCCGGCCTGGATGCCGAGGTCGATATCGTGCGCCTCCAGTACGCCGCCGGTCACCGTGGCGGTGCCGCTGAAGTCGATCTCGAAGTCGGACGTGCCGGAGGCTACAAGGCGGCCGCCGCCCACCAGCAGGGTCGAACCGGCGGCGCCGGCATTATCGGACAGGCGGATGATGCTGCCCGTAACGGTACCCCCATGTACCGCCATCACACCGGGTGCGTTGTTACCGATGATGATGCTGGAGTTCGCGAGCAGGTCGCCGCCGGTGATCGAGACGATGCCGGTGGAGTTGGCCGTATCCGCGACGATCAGCTGGCTGGTGGCGATGATCGAGCCGCCGGACATGTACAGGGCGCCGAAGGAGGGATTGCCGCCGGTGGCGGTACCGAGCCGCAGGCTGCGGCCGATGGACACCGTGCCGCCGCTCACGAACAGGGTGTTGGTGCGGGTGCTGTTGGACAGGTCACCGACGATGATATCGGCGGTGCTGCCGTTCACGCTGACCGTGGCGGTGCCGCCAACCGTCATCAAGCCAAGGCCGTTGCGGCCGACGCGGATGGTCGGGGTGTCGACGCGTCCACCGGTCACTTCGAAGCGGCCGGTCGAATTCACGTTCCCGTTGCCCATGTAGATCTGCGAGCCGACCGACAGCACGCCACCGGTCATGGTGTAGCGGCCTTCGGTCGCGCTCAATTCACCGATTGAGACCGTGGACACCGTCACCGTGCCGGCGTTCTGCAGGAACACCGCGCGGTTGTTCGCGTTGCTCATGCCGATGTGGATATTGCCGGCCACGTCCATCCTCGACGCGGCGCCGTTGACGATCGCGGTGGATGCCCCGGAAGCACCGACGATCACGTTGACGCTGGCGGTGAGGGTGCCACCGCTCATGGAGAAGACGGCGGCCGAGTTGTTGGACTGGCCGAGCACGAGGTTGTTCACCGCGAGGGAACCGCCGGTTTGCAGCAGGGTGCCGGTCGTGCCCGAGTGGCCAATAAAGAGGCTCGCGGCGGCGCGGCCGACGGTGGTCACGACGCCGGTGTAGTTGTTGCCGATGAAGGCGTTGTTGGTGGCGGTCGGTTCGGTATCGGCCGTCCAGTTCGCGGCGGTGCCCCAGTCGCGGTCGGCGCCGCCACCGGCATCCCAGATGTAGGTGGGGGGCGCCTGCAACAAGGCGTCCCAGGTGGTGGCGATGCGGATCTCGTCCCACCGGGTCACGATGGTGCCGGAGCCGGACTCGAGGCGTACGCGGTTGATGCGGGTCGGATCGGCGTCGGTGATCTGAGCATGGGCGGCCGGCTCCACCGAAGGGATACTCTGGGTGGCATTGGTGAAGATCCAGCCGCGGGCGATATCGGTATCGAAGTCGTACATGCCGATGATGGTGTAGTCGGTGTCGTTGGCCAGGCCACCGCCGTTCTGCACGTTGCCCGCGCCACCGTCTACGGCGAACATGTTGACGTTGGTGGCACCGCCGCGTTCGCCGAAGAAAATCTGTTCGGTCGCATTGTTGAAGAAACTGAGGCCCGCATAACCCGAGCCGTTGCTCACGCGGAACTTGTAGGACACGTACAGCTTGCCGCTGGTGTACTCGGCGAATTCGCGGTGGGCCGAGGACGTTGTCCCGGTGAGGACGTTGCCCGCGTCGGCCGGGTAGCCGGTGACCGCCGAGAACAGGGAGGTCGAGAAGCCGTACCCGCCGGACGAGACGGTCCACGCGTTGGTCCAGCCGGTGCCGCCGTTCACGCCGGCCAGCGACGTGTTGTTGGTGTAGGCGAACGGCTCGATGATCACGCCGACGCCGTACACGGTGGTGGTCGCGCCGACGGTGGTGACGGCGGAGTACCGGTCGTTGTTGATCGTGTACACATTGTAGAAGTTCGTGCTGCCGGGTTGCACCACCTGTTCAAAGAACGAGGCGGTTCCCTTATAGACCACGCGGCCGCCGCCGAGGGTATCGCCGAGGTTGTAGGCGGTGCCCTGGGTCGGGTCGGCACTCGGGGCGTTGGTCTGGCGGCTGACGATGAGGATCTGACGGCCGGACGGTTCGGTCACGTTGACGGTGACGAATTCGGCGCCGGACGGGGTGGCACTGACCACGGTGGGCGGCGGGATCGCGGTAACCACGAGGGTCACGACGATGTTCTGCGCGGCGTTGGTCTGGTTACCGTCCACGCGGTTGGTCGCGGTGTAGGTGCCGGTGGCGTTGAAGGTGGCCGAGGCGACATGGCCGGTGTGGATGCGCACGCCGGTGATGCCGAGGCTGTTGTTGGTCGGGTTCGCGGCGAACCAGCCGGTGGCACCCGTGCCGTAGGTCTGGAAGTTCGTATAGATCAGCGTGCCGGCCGATCCGACGTTGGTGACGTTAAACGTCGAGAGCACATCGGGGTTGCTGCCGAGCATCGCGGTGTACGACAGGGTCAGCGGGCCGACGGCCAGGCCGGGCGCGGACGGGGGCTCGACCACCGAGAAGGAGATCACGTTGGTGGTGCGCAGCGAGTCGTCGGTGCGGTCGATGTCGTAATCGACGGCGTAGACGGTCAGGGTGTAGGCACCGGCCACCATGGTGGCCAGCGGGAAGTTGTTGCTGACTTCACCGCCGGCGGTGGCGCCGCCGTTGGCGAAGTTCACGGCGAACACGCCGCTGCTCACCGCCGAACCGTCGCGGGTCAGCACGAAGGTATTGCTGTTGGCGAAGAGGCCGCTAAAGGCATCGCTGACGGTACCGGTGACCCAGAAGCCGCCGGTGAATTCGTTGTTGGTGTACACGGCACCGCTGAGGGCGCGGCCCTGGCCGATGAACGTGCCGATGACCGGCGGCGTGGTATCGTCGTCCACCACGGTGAAGACGGTTTTGGTTCCGTTGGACAGGCTGTCGGAGTTGACGGTCAGCACGCCGTTCGAGTTCGCGGCGGTCCAGCGCGAGGTGTAGCTGCCGAGGGTCACCGAGGCGGCGACCGCGCCGGCGTGGGTGGCGTTCGAGCTGAGCAACACGCGGCCGGCGTCGCTGTGGGTCTTGCTGGCGAAACCCTGGTTGGTGAGGATGCGGGTACCGGCGGAGTTCCAGAGGTCAAAGCTCGGCAGGCTCGCGGTGTTGGACACCCCGGCGGAATCGTAGAACGAGAACACGACGGGGAACGAACCGGCGGCGACCTGGGCATCGGTCACGTTGCTGCCGCCGTTGATGGCGTAGGTGGTGGCCACGGGTTGGGTCAGGCGGAGCAGTTCCGCCCAGGATTGTGCAACGCGCACTTCATCAAAGTAGGTTTCGCCGTTCCAACCCGAGGTGGCGCCCGAAGCAAGACGAATGCCGGTGATCTGGGCAGCGGGCGTGCCGACCACGGTCACCAGGTACGTCGGCTCGGCCGCCGGGATCGCGTCGCCGCTGTTGTAGAAGATACCGTTCATCGTGCCGGAGGCGAAGTCGTAGCGACCGATGATCAGGCGGTCCGTGCCGGCCGGGAAGGTATCGTTGCCGCCGGACGTGACCGGCGTGCCACCGGAGTCCACGCCGAACCGGTCGTCGTTTCCGGACCCGCCCGGTTCGCCCACGAAGGCGATCTCGGTGTTGCCGTTCATGAAGCTGATACCCGAGAACTTGCCGTCGGCCCCTTCGTTGAATTGGCGGCGGTACAGGGCGGCGACATAGATCGAACCCGTGCTGACCGACGGGAAACCGCGGAACGCGGCGTAGGTGACCGAGCTGGTGGTGGCGAGCAGCAGGCGGTTGCCGTACTCGGTGGGCCAGAAGGGCTGGAAGGAGGAGAAGTTGCCCGAGTTGATCACGGCATCGGTATTCGTGCGGGGCACGCTGATGGTCCAGGCATTGGTCCAGCCTTGTCCGCCACCCAGTCCCTGCAGGCCGACGCCGTTGGTGTAACCAAACTGTTCGACCAGTTCCCCGGTCTGGTAGACCAGTGTGGTCGAGCCGGCGCTGACCGCTGCGGAGTAGTGGTCGTTGTTGATCGAGTAGAAGGCGTAGTAATTGGTCGAGCCGGGCTGTACCACATGATCAAGGCTGGCGGCGCCGCTGTTGTAGAGGATCACGCGCGAACCGTCACCGAATGTATAGCCCAACGAATAGGCCGCCCCGTTGGTGGGGGTGGTCGGGCTACCGTTCTGACGATGGATGATCATGACATTGTATCCGGCATCTTTCGTCCAGGCCAAACGCACGAGTTCACGTCCGTCCTCCGTGGCGGTTTGCGCCGTGGGTGCCGGGATCGCGCTGATCGTCCACGAGACGCTGATGGTCTTCGGGCTGTTGGTGGTGGCGCTGTCACCGGTGATGGTGATGGTGGCGTTCGAGGTGCCGGCGGCCAGACCGTTGACCAGCTGGACGTGGGCGGTGTGGACGTTGCCCGCGCCGGCGGCGGCGGTGAAGGTGTTGTTGCTCAGCCGCAGCCAGTTCACGTTGGTGGCGAGGGTGTAGGTCATCGAGCCGAGGCCGACGTTGGTGATGCCGAAGGCCTGGAACGACGGGGACGGCAGCGAGCCGAGGACCGAGGAGAAGGCCAAGGTGGTCGGGAAGTTCGAGATGGCGCTGCCCGTGCCGGTGCCCTGGATGTTGAAGTTGAACGGGTTCTCGGTCAGGCCGTCCTCGAAGCTGTCATCTGTGGTGGAGAAGCTCAGCGCGGCGGAACGAAGGCCGACCGCCGAGGGATTAAACTGCACGGTGAAGGTGGTGGTGTTGCTCGGGTTCAGGGTCGAGGCCGGCTGGGCGGTGACGATGAAGTCGGCGGCGTGGGTGCCCGAGGTGGTCACGGTGCCGAGGGACATCGCGCGGTTGCCCGAGTTGGTGATGGTGTAGGTGATGTTCGAGGTCGCGCCGTTGACGCCAACCGAACCGAAGTCGGTGCCGTCGGCGGTGCTCGGGGTGCTATCGCCATCGGTAATGGCGACCCCGGAAACAGTCACGGCAATTTCCACGTAGGTGCCGGTGCCCTGGACGCGGAAGGAGTACGGGGTCTTGGCGCCGGTCACGGTGCTGGTGAACTGCAGGTCGGCAAAGGCGCTACCGGCGGCAGAGGGATTAAACTGCACCTGAAAGGTGGTGGTGGCACCGACGGCCAGCGAGGCGGCGGGTTGGGCGGTGACGATAAAGTTGGTCGGGCTGCCACCGGCGTTGGTGGTGATCGTGCCGACACCGACGACGGCGCTGCCGCTGTTGGTGATGGTATAGGTGCGGGTCAGGGTGCCGCCGGCGACGAGCACGTCACCGAAGTCGGTGTGGTCGGCGAGGGTCGGGGTGGTGTCGCCATCGGGAATCAGCAGGTTGTTGCCGAAGAGATCGAGGTCCTCGGGGGCGGCGACGATGGTGAATTCGATATCGGTGGTGGTGGATTCGCTGTCGCCGGCGCGGTCGATGTCGTAGTTCACGCTGAACACGCGCAGGGTATAGCTGCCGGAGGCGGCCACATCGCCGGAAGCGAGGGTCACGGTGAGTTGGCCGTTGGTGCTGACCGCAGTGCCGTCGGCGAAGAGCGCGGTGAAGGCACCGTTGTTCACGCTCACGTTGTTGCGGAACAGGGTCCAGCGGTTGCTGGTGCCGCCATACACGCCGCTTTGCGCATCGGTGACGAGGCCGGTGACGGCGAGGCCGGAGCCGAGTTCGGCATTGGTGTAGGTGCCCCCGGCGAGGGTGCGACCGCGACCGGTAAAGCCGGAGAGGACGGGCCCGGTGGTGTCGTCATCGGTCACGGTGAAGGCCTGGTGTTCGATGGTGGTCAGGCGGTCGCCGGTCCGGTCGTTGTCGTTGTCGGCGACATACACGCGGGCGGTCCAGGAGCCGAGGCTGATGTCACCGGCGGCGATGGCGGCGGCGGAGCGGGCCAGCGGGGCGGGCGAGGCGAGGCCGGCGCCGTCGGACGGCGTGGTGGTGAAGGTGGCGTTGTTGATGGCTTCGGTGCCGCTCGGGTTGAGGATGTCGAAGTGCGGAGGGAACGGATCGCTGCCGGCGGTGCCGTCGGCGTCAATGCCGCTGCCGGTGTCCTGCACGAGGCCGGTGAACGACCAGCCGCCGGCGAAGAGTTGTCCGTCGGTGAGGCTGGTGCCACCGGCAAAGCGCAGTCCGGAGACCACCGGGAAGTCCGTGTCATCGTCGATCACGGTGAAGGTGGTCACGGTGCCGTTGGACAGGGTGGTCGAGTCGGTGATGGTAACCGCGTTCGAATTGATGGCGGTCCATCGGGAGGTGTAGACGCCGAGGACCACGGCCGAACCGGAGGCGCCGGTGTGGGTGGTGTTTGAGGCGCGCTGGACGCGGCCGGCGTCGGAATAGGTGACGTTGGCGAACACCTGGTTGGTCAGGATGACCACGTTGCTCGGGTTCACCAGGTCGAAGTTCGGGATGCTGGCCGAATTGCTCATGCCGGCGCTGTCGTAGAAGTCGTAGCGGACGGTAAAGGCGCCGCTGACAATTTGTCCGTCGGTCACGTTGGTGCCCTGGTTGATGGCATAGCTGGTGGCCGAGGGCTGGGTCAACTGAAGCAGTTCGGTATAGTTGGTGGCGACGCGGATTTCATCCCAGCGGGCGCCGACATTCGAGGCCAGGCGGATGCGGTTGATCCGGGTGGCGGATCCCGCCTCGGAGACATGCCAGCTACCCGGTTCGGTGGCGGGAATCGATTCGGTCGCATTGGTGTACAGCACGGCGCGGGCCTGGCCGGCGGCAAAGTCGAACAGGGCGATGATCGTGTAATCGGTGTTGTTGGCGAGTTCACGGCCGGTGGCGGAACCGACGGTAAGCCGGTTCACCGGCGAGAAACCTTCACCGAAGAACTTAATTTCCGTGTCATTGTTGAAGAAGCTCAAGCCGGTGAACTGGCTGCTGCCGCCGTTCTCGGTGCGCATCATGAACGACACAAACAGCTTGCCGTTGGTCACGGCATTAAAATCGCGGATGATGCGGGCGGCATTGCCGGTGATGGAGTTGCCGGCCCGGGCGGGATAACCGGCGATCGCGGCGAACTGCTGGGTGATGACGGTGTAGTCATTAAAGGTGGGAACCACGGACCAGTTGTTCGTCCAGCCGAATCCACCCGCTTTCGAGGCCATGGTCTGGGCGTTGGTATAGGCAAAACTCTCGATGCTCGCGTTGCCGGAATAGACCGGGTTGATCGAGGAGCCGGACACGCCCGGCGAGTAGTAATTGTTGTTGATCGAGTAGAAGGCGTAGTGGTTGGTGGAGCCGGGGGCGACGACGTGCTCGAAGAATGCGGCGTTGCCCTTGTAGATCACGCGGCTACCGTCGGACCCGACGGCATCGCCGATGTTGTAGGCGGTGTTGTTGGCGGGAACCGACGGTGCGTTGGTGGCGCGGTACACGATCAACACATCATACGAGGCATCCTTGGTCCAGAGCAGGCGGACGAATTCGGAACCTTCGCCCTGCACCGAAACGGACGTCGGATCGGGGATCGCGCTGATCGTCCACGACACGCTGATGGTTTTCGGCGAGTTGGTGGTGTTGGCGTCGCCGGTGATGGTGATGGTCGCGTTCGACGTGCCGGCGGCGATGCCGGCGA
>CALBHI010000321.1 GCA_937894535.1 uncultured Verrucomicrobiota bacterium | reverse complement strand
CGAAGCGACGGGGTGGGTGGTCCATCATGAAACGCGATTTTCTTCCCTACGAACCCTACCTGAAGGACCTCGCCCGAACCCTTCGCCAGAACATGACCCTGGCTGAAGTGTTGTTGTGGAGGCGTCTGAAGGGTGGTGGTGTCATGGGATACGACTTCGATCGGCAACGTCCCATTGACCGGTATATCGTGGATTTTTTTGTAAGGATCTGATGCTGGCCATTGAGGTGGATGGGGTGTCACACGATGTGAAAGAGCAAGCCGATGCGGAGCGGCAACGGCGATTGGAGTCACTGGGCGTCCGGTTTTTCCGCTGTTGGGATCGCGACGTAAAAGCGATCTGGATGGCGTGGTGCTTCGGATTGAGCAATGGATTCGCGAGCAGGTGGAGTGTGATGGTGTTGCGTAATTCCCTCGAACCCACCCCGGCCTGCGGCCACCCCTCCGAGGAGGGGATTACCCGTATACATCCCCTCCCCGGAGGGGTGGCGCGAAGCGACGGGGTGGGTGGTTGGACATGAAGCAGGTTCTCTTTTCCCTCGCTGCTGCTACGGGCGTATTCCAGCTCGGACGACAGGCGACCGCGTCGTCGTTGCGCATCTTCACCTACCACGGGGTACAGCGGTGTGATGATCCGGTGTTGAACGCGGATCGTTTGCAGATTGATCCAGCCTTGTTCGAGCAGCAGATCGCCTGGATCGCGTCGCGCTACCGGGTGTTGCGTGGGTCCGAGGTGGTCGAAGCGATCCGGTCCGGACGATCCTGGCCATCGCGTGCGGCGTTGGTTACCTTCGACGACGGATACAGCAACAACCTCGATGTGGCCGCCCCGGTGTTGCGGCGCCACGGGGTTCCGGCGGTGGTGTTCGTCTCCACCGGATTCGTGGATGGTTCGGAGCGGCCCTGGTGGTACCAGGCGCGGGCGCTCGCCGCGAAGGCGGGCTTGCTGCCGGCCGAGGTGTTGCGCCGCGAGCAGGATTTGGTGAAACAACCGCGTGCGGTGCAACGCGCCGAGGTCGATCCATCCGCCGCATCGCCCTTCGCCTTCTTGCGTCCCGATCAGGTCCCGGCACTGGCTGCCGCGGGGTTGGAGGTCGGCTGGCACGGTCACGCCCACCTTGCGTGCGGGGTGGAACAGCCGCTTGACCTGGCTGACGACGTGCGTCGGAGTGCCGATGCCTGGCGATCATGGGGCATCCGGCCGCTTCCACTCTTCGCGTATCCATACGGCAGTGAACCGCGCGAGGAGGATCGCGCATCGATGCGGGAAACCTTGCGTGCGCACGGCATCACCGGTGCCGTCACCACGCGGATGGGAATCAATCCGCCCGGCACCGATCCATGGACCTTGCGCCGCCTGGACATCAACGGCGGCCGCTCGGTCGCCAACCTCGCCGCGATTAGTTCCGGGTGGATTCGATGAGCCGATCCGGTGCATTAGACCAAGTCTATTACGCTGTATACAGTACAAACAAACCCATGGTTATCAGGAAGACTTTTACCACCAGCTTCGCTAGAGTAAGAGGAGTAAGAAGAGGGGTGAGTTTTATATACTCATCTTGCTCCTCTTACTCTAGCGAAGCGGGTGGTGAAAACATCCCGGTATGATCTTCAGCAGTTACGAATTCCTTTTCCTGTTCCTGCCGCTGGTGCTGGCCGGATACTACCTGTTGCCGGTGCGGGCGCGGACGACGTTCCTGACCTTGGCCAGTTACTTCTTCTATGGCTGGTGGGACTACCGGTTTTGCGGGTTGATGCTGTTGTCCACGCTGATCGACTATGGCGCGGGGAAGGGGATCGCGGCAGCCACGACGCCGCGCGGACGCAAGCGCTGGATGCTGTTGTCGGTGGTGAGCAACCTGTCGTTGCTCGGTTTCTTCAAGTACTTTGACATGTTTGCCTCGACGGTGAATTATGGCCTCGTCGCCTTCTTCTCATCCTCCATCACCCATCCACCCTTCACCATCCCGCTCCTTCATCTCGTCCTTCCCGTCGGCATTTCCTTCTACACCTTCCAGAGCATGAGCTACGCCATCGATCTGTACCGCGGGCAGGCCAAGCCGACGCGGTCGTTCATGGACTTCGCCTGCTACGTCTCCCTGTTTCCCCAACTGGTGGCGGGGCCGATCGTGCGTTACCACGAGCTCGCCGAACAACTGGTGCACCGCGAGCACAGTTGGGCACGGGCGTTTACCGGGTGTTCGTTCTTCGTGCTCGGCTTCGCCAAGAAGGTGTTGGTCGCCGACGGGGTGGCGCCGCTGGTCGAGGCCGCCTTCGGGTCGACGGCCCCGGGTTTCATCGATGCCTGGGTGGGTGTGCTGGCCTACACCATGCAGATCTATTTTGATTTCAGCGGATACTCGGACATGGCGGTCGGTCTGGGGTTGATGTTCGGCTTTCAGATGCCGCAGAATTTCCATTCGCCCTACAAGGCGGTCAGCATTACCGATTTCTGGAGGCGCTGGCACATTTCGCTGTCGACCTGGTTGCGCGACTACCTCTACATCCCGCTCGGCGGCAACCGGCACGGCCCGGTGCGGACCTACGTCAACCTGATGCTGACCATGCTGCTGGGCGGTTTGTGGCACGGGGCCAATTGGACCTTTGTCGCCTGGGGGCTCTTTCACGGTGGCCTGCTCGCGGCGGAACGCGCGGCGGGCAAACAGGGTTGGTGGGCGCGTGCGCCGGTGGTGGTGCGGCGGGCGGGCACGTTCGTACTGGTGATGCTCGGATGGGTGGTGTTCCGTGCGACCTCGATGGATCAGGCGTTCGCGGTGTATGCGGGCCTGGTCGGCGTGCACGGATGGGGAACGGGTTCGGGTGTCGTGGTGTGGTCGTTGCCGTTGATCATGTTGCCGTTGGCCCTGGCGCTGACCTGGGCACGACCCAACACCTGGGAGATCCGGCACGATCCACGCTGGTGGTGGACGATCTGGCTGTCGGTGCTCCTGGTGGTGTCGGTACTCACCATCCTCGTCAACAGCGCGTCGCCGTTCCTGTATTTTCAGTTCTGATGGTATGACAACGAACACGGAAAACGTTTGTGTGCCCACCGCGAAGGTACAGGTTGCCTGGTTGATCCTGCTCTTGCTGGTTTTGTTCGGGGTCGACTGGACGGCGCGGTTTGCCGTGTTCCGGTGGCACGATGGCCTGGTGCGCCGGGCGTCGGCACCGTTGTCCACCCGGGGACCGGAGGCACCGATGCAGCGGATCGAGATCCCCGCGGTGCGCGGCGGCGATTTGACGCGGCTGGTCGGATTTCCCTCCTTTGCCGAACGGTTTGCCGAAGAGAAACCGGCGACGGTGATTGTGACGGATGAGCACGGTTACCGCAACGATCCGCCCACCGAGGGTATCACCTTTCCGGTGGTGGTGACCGGCGACAGTTTCTTTCATGTCCAGTACGGCCCCGATGGAAGTTTTCCGAAGCAACTGGCGTCGGTGCTGGACATGCCCTTGTACAACCATGCCTATCCGGGGCGGGGCATGTTCTGGGGCATGATCCGGTTCCTGTCGGATCCACGGTTTGCGGATCGCCGGCCCAAGGTGGTGGTCTGGGGGTGTCTGGAGCGGGATATCAGCGGGCAGGCGTTTGCCGGCTTTGTCCATCAGGTCTGGCAGTTGGAGCAGCCGGAAATGGCCGCGCAGGAGCGCGTGGCGCGCGGGCAAGTCGGGGTGGCGTGGAACCGGTTGGTGCCGGCCTCGTTGCGGTCGTCCCTGCCGGACTCCTCCTGGCTCGGTGCGTATGCCACGCGGTTCTGGAACCGGGCACGGTTTGCCGTGTTTGGACAAGTGACCGAGGATGTGGTGGTGTCATTGCCCGATGCGAAGGGTGGTCAGGAGTTGTTTTACCGGATTGCCTTGCAGGCGATGGCGTGGCCACGCGACATCCGCGAGCCGGAGAAGGTCGGGTGGGGCGCGGCCTATATCCGGCGCTACCTCCAGTCCCTTGGCATGGACCTCGTGGTGGTGTTGATTCCCGACAAGGAGTCGGTGTTCCGCGAACGAATCCCATCGGGACCGGGCCGCGATCCTTCCGCCTGGCCGCCCTCCACCTTGTTGGATGTGGAAGACGCGCTGCGTGCCGAAGGGGTGACCGTGGTCAACCTGCTGCCGGCGTTCCGGGAACAGGCTGAGCGGGGGGTGCCGTTGTATTGGCGCGACGACACGCACTGGAGGCCGGAGGCGATGGCCCTCGCCGCGGAGCTGACAGCTCCGGTGGTCCGTGCTAGGATGGTGGCACCATGAAAACCGTGATGAAGAGGTTGCTCGCGTTGTGGGTGATCGGGATCGTGTCGGGTTGTTCCGAACCGAATTCCGGATCGGATTGGTATGAGGAGTCGCGTGCCCATACTGAGGACCGCGATGCCTACATCCGCGACCAGGTCACGCTGGGGGTGGGGGAGCGTGAGGCGCGCCAGAACGCCGACTTGAACTATTACATCGAAAACACCGTCCGTCCCAAGGATCTCGAGCCTCCGCCGCGGGATACTCCGCGCTGATCGACGGTTTTGATGCCCCTCTCCTCTGGCGCAGCATCCTGCCGCGCCTTACCCGCGGCATGCCGGGCGATACACCCGGCGTTTCCAGCCGTACCATGCGCCACGCGCACAGCCCCACCAGGCCAGAGGCCACCGCCAGGGGCGGATGACGATTTCCTTGCGCAGCGGTCCGGTTCGCAAGGCGCGCACCAGCAGGGATCCGGTATTGTGGTGGGTCCGACCGTGGCGGAATGCGTACAGAAAGACATTCGCGGTGCGCGTCCATTCCGGCCAGCCGGAACGATGGCGGTCGCGGGTGCCGCCGCTGCGGGCGCGCAGGTGGATCAACCAGCAGCCCGGGTCGTACCAGAGCAGGTGGCCGGCGTCGGCCAGGCGGTCGGCAAAATCGAAATCCTCGCACTGCGACGAGGCGATAAAGGCCTCGTCGTAACCGCCGATCGCGCGGGCGGCGTCGACCCGCACGGCGTGGTTGCACCCGATGAACGAGCGGGTAGCCATCGGGGTGGTTTCGATGAAATGGGCGCGGCTATGCTGCGCGGGCGTGGCGAGGGCCGGCGGGTGGTCGGGGTCGAGGGCGTGGAAAACCTGGCCGGTAAGGCCGATCCAGGGCTGGGTGACGAAGGCGGTATGGAGTTTGGCGAGGTAGTCGGGCGGGAGGATCACATCGTCGTCGATGAACACCAGCACGGGGGCCGCGGCTTCACGCAAGGCGATGTTGCGTTTACCGGTCAGGGAATCGGTGGCCACGGCGAGCCAGCGCAGGTCACCGGCTTCTTGCCATGCTTCCAGGGTGCGGGTAACCTGCGGATCGTGGGCGGGTTGCTGATCGATCACCAGGACTTCCGCAGGCAGGGCGCGCGACTGCGGGAGCAGCGACGTCAGCGTTGCGATCAGCAGGTGGCCGCGGTCGTTGGTGCAAATGGCGACGGACAAGGCGGGTGGTGGTCGGGTCGATGCATGCATGTGAAGGAAAGTAGTAGTCGATGACGCAGGCGATGAAAATCAGGAAATCGGGGCTCGGGTTTCGCTTATGAGTGCGGCCGAACTCGTCTGCTGGGGAGCCGTGGCCGCCCTGCTCTACCTCTACATCGGCTATCCCTTGCTGGTGGCCTTCCTTGCGCAGGTGGTGAAGCGACCCGTCATCCGGGGCGAAACCGCAGACCGGATCGCGGTGATGCTTTCCTGCTACGGTGAATCGGACCGGTTGGTTGAGAAGATCCGGGCCGTGCTGGCCTTGCCAGGGGCCGAGCGGATCGACCAGGTCCTGATCGGCCTGGACGGTGAGGGTGAGGCGCGGGCGCAGGAACTGGCGGCCAGGATGGGGGACCCCCGGGTTGTGGTGGTCGGTTTCCCGGCACGAAGGGGCAAACCCTCGGTGCTCAACGATCTGATGACCCGGGTCACGGCGTCCATCGTCCTGATGATGGATGTCCGCCAGCGACTCGGGGAGCAAACCATACCCGCCTTGCTCGCTCGTTTTGCGGATCCCCGGGTCGGCGTGGTCTCGGGGGAACTGGTCTTTGTCCACGACGTACACGACACCGCAACCGCGGTCGGAATTGGCGCTTACTGGCGTTACGAGAAGTGGATACGAAAAAACGAGGCCGCGATAGCCTCGGTGCCGGGAGCGACGGGAGCCTTGTACGCGATCCGCCGCGATTGTTTGCGGTCGATGCCGCCAGAACTTGTTCTGGATGATGTGGTTATACCGATGCAGGCCGTGGTGGAGGGGTGGCGGTGTGTGTTTGAGCCGGCGGCGGTGGCCTACGATGTGCCGGCGACCGATGTCCGCCGGGAAAACATCCGGAAGCGACGCACCATCGCTGGTTGTATCCAGTTGTTGTGGAAGAGGAAACGCTGGCTTTTGCCCTGGATCAATCCAATCGCCTGGCAATACGGATCGCACAAGATCCTGCGCGTGCTCTCCCCTTGGATCCTGGTTGCGCTCTGGGTGGCCTCGATCCTTGGGGCGGAAACCATGTTGTATGCGTTGCTGCTCCTCGCCCAAGTCCTGTTCTACGGGTTGGGTGTGGTGGCTTTGCTCGTGCAGCATCGGCGGTGGCGATTGCCGGGGGTGGGGATCATCGGGGTCTTCTTGGCGCTTCAGGGGGCGATCCTGCTCGCCTGGTGGGATTGGATCCGGGGACAGACCCGGGCGGCGTGGGACGTTTCCGGCACCCAGCAAGGTTCCCGCGGGGTTACGCCCTAATTCCTTGGTCAATCGCGGTTTCCGGCAAACGGTTTATCGTATACACTAGACTCATTTATGGTTATGTTCTTTGCTGGGATGGATACGTACATGATCAGCACGCGCTATGTTTGCAACCTTATGCCGCGTAATTGGTTGCTTCTTTTTATTTTCTGGTGTGTCGGGGTTGGGTGGGGGCGTGAGGCGCAATCCTCCGTCTACTACATCAACAACACCGTGACCAACGGTGATGTGTACACCACCGCCATTGGCAACGATGCCAACAGCGGAACCTTGCCGTCGGAGCCGAAGCGGACGTTGACCAACTTGTTGGCGACGGTTTCGTTGGTGCCGGGCAATGTGGTGTACATCGATACGGGTGTGTACACAAACAGCGTGACCATCGGGACGAACCATGTCGGCACAGCCATCAGCAACATCGTGATCATCGGCAGCACCAACTACCAGGCAGGCGGTACGACGCTTACCTCGCCGGGCGGCATAGCGGTGCAACTGAATGCCAACTTCGTCAACTTCCGCAACCTGATTTTCCGCAACTCGACGGCCGGTGTGGCTTGGTCGGCGCATGCCACGCGGCGTCCTCAGTTTGATGACTGCTGGTTTGTCAGCAATACGCGCGGCATGGATGTCGGCATCGGTTCGGGCACCGGAGACAGCCGCATCTTCCGGTGTTTGTTTGTCAGCAACTCGGTGGGTGTAGCTGCCCTCGGTTTGGCCGGGGCTTTTCCGCGCGGTTTCTTCGTGGACCAAAGCGTGTTCTGGAACAACACCACCCACATTGATGGTGCGTTCTCCGACACGGACACGGTGCACAACAGCGTGTTTGTGGGCGGCACGGTGTTCAACCGATCCTGGTGGCGCGGCGATTACAACGTGTTCTGGAACATCAACTACGTGCTCAACCGCAGCGGGCCGGGTGGCAGCACCAATTACCTGGTCAACCTGACCGATCTGCAGGCGGCCTCGGCAACCAATTTCTTCAGCACCGTGGCGGATCCGCGTTTCGCCAACCCGGGTGGCTTGGACTTCCGGCCGCAAAGTGTGCAGGGCCGGTTTAATCCGGTGACCGGGCTGATCGTCACCGACGCCGTGCATTCCATTCTGATCGACTTCGGCAATCCGCAGTCCACGGCATGGACCAACGAACCGGCCCCCAACGGCGGCCGTTTGAACATCGGTCTGTATGGCGGTCTGCCGGATGCCAGCCGCAGCCGCACCAACCCGTGCATGCAGGTGTTGTCGTACAACGATGGCGGCACCTTCTACGGGACCAACAGCCTGCGTTGGTTGGCCTCCGGGGTTCCGAGTTCGGCCACGGTGCGCCTTGAGTATTCGTTGAACAACGGGGTCAGCTGGTTGCTGATCGCGTCGAACGTGCCCGCGTACAACAGCTCGTTTCTGTGGAATGCCAGCTCCATTACCTCTTCCCCGATTGCCCGGTGGCGGGTGACCTGCGAGGCGACCCTGTCCGCCGACACCAACCGGATCCCCTTCGCCCTGCGCGGGCTCGGTCTGGTGCCTTATTACGTGAACGACAATTCAACCGCCGGAGATATCTACACGACAACGGTTGGCAACGACGCCAATGACGGCGCTTCGCCGGCAACACCGAAAGCCACCTTGATGTCGGTGCTGACCAACTATGTGCTGCGCGGCGACCACATTGTTTATGTCGACTCCGGTTCCTACACCGGGGTGACGATCTTTATTGATAACCGGACCTACGGCGAAACCAACCGGTATGTGGTGATCCAGGGCAGCACGAACTTCAATGCCTCGACGGTGTTCAGCCGCAACAGCGTGTCGTTTGATGTGTTCAACCTGAACGCGACCACCTTTATCGAGTTGCGCAACCTGACCACCCGGATCGGCAGTGTCGGCGTGAACTTTTTCGAGAACGTGCGCGACTCGATCATTCGCCAGGTCATCTCCCGGGAAAATACCACCGGCTACCGGGTCTGGTCCTCGCAAAACAACCAGTTTATCGGCGCGGTGGCCGCCTTCAACGGCACCGGCTTGCTGGCCGGCAACAGCTCATCCGGCAATACCTGGTTGAATGGCATCAGCTGGAGCAACAACCTTGCCGCCTTCAATTCGCCTTCCACCTTCATGACCATCGGCAACAGCATCCTGGTGGGCAGCACCAGTTTTGTTACGGCGGTTTCGCAATCCTTCGATTACAACATATTCTGGAATACGTTGCTCGGCGGTGGTTTTCCCGATTTGAATGCCCTCCAGAAGTCCCTTTCCGGCTGGAACAACTCCACCTTCGCCGATCCGCAGTTTTCCAATCCGACCAACATGTGGTTCTTCCCGCGCAGCATCGTCGGCCGGTACGATCCCGTCACCACGAACTTTGTCGTGGATACCACCCATTCGCCGTTGATCGACTACGGTGATCCGGCTTCTACCGCATGGACCAACGAGTCTTCGCCCAACGGACAACGGATCAATGCCGGCAAGTTCGGTGGCACCCTGTTGGCCAGCCGCAGCCGCACCAATGCCTGGCTCCAGGCCTTGACCTACAACGATGGCGGGCAATTGAATGTGTTGACCGACGCCATCCGCTGGAATTACGGCAACCTCCCCACCGGGGCGACCGTGCGGATTGAATTCTCCTTCAACTCCGGGAATTCCTGGAACACGTTTGCCACCAATGTAAGCGCCACCAGCGGGATCTATACCGTGGTGAACACCAATTTCACCTCCTCGCGGAATACGCGGTGGCGCATCGTGCTGGAATCCGACACCTCCGTGGCCGCCTCGAACCGGATCGACTTCACCTTCCGCAACGGTCCGTACCGGTATTATGTCAACGATGCCTCCACCGCCGGCGATGTGTACTGCACCGCCCCCGGCAACGATGTGAACCTGGGTACCACCATCGACCTGCCCAAGGCGTCGGTCAACGGCATCCTGACCAACTTCACCCTCGCCGCCGGAGATGTCATCTACATCGATACCGGTGTATACGACAATTCCATCACCATCACGGTCTCCCCGCTGCAATCCGGCACCAACGGCAACCCGACGGTGATCCAGGGCAGCACCAACAAACTGGCGGGCGGGACGATCATCCGCGGTCCGCCGACCGCCACCACGCCGGCCTTTACCCTGACCTCCGGCCTGCAGGACTTCGCCCTGCGCGACCTGACCATTCAGCGCCGCACCCATGGCGTATCGATATCCGGGGCCAGTCGCATCCTGCTCGAGCGGATTAACCTGGAGACCAACTTCCAGAACGGTGTCCTGCTCAACAACGCCAGCGACATCGTGTTGCGGTATGTGGTAAGCCGCCAGAATGCCCTTGATGGCATGCAGATCAGCGGCGGCAGTAACATCACCATTGCCCACTCGGTGTTCTGGATGAACGCCTCGAACGCCGTCCGCACCAGCGGAGCGCGGCTGTTCGTGACCAACAGCGCGTTCGCCGCGCGCGGATCGTCCTCGGCCATCTACGGGGTGCCCGGCACCACCAATGTCACCGCCGACTACAACAGCTATTACGTCGAGAACAATGCCTCCATCGCCAACGTGATCGGCGCCGGGCGGGACATCAATACCCTCGGGGCCTGGCAGTCCGAAACCGGTCAGGACCGTTTCACCACCGACCTGGATCCGCAGTTCGCCAACCCCAACCTCGGCGATTTCCATCCGCGCAGCCAAACCGTGCAGGGGCGCTTCGATCCGATCCTCGGGTGGACCACCGATACCACCACCTCTCCCCTGATCGATGCCGGCGATCCAACCGCTGATTTCAGCAACGAGACCGCACCCAACGGCGGCCGCATCAACATCGGCATCTTCGGCAATACGGTCGAGGCCAGCCGCATTGATTTCGCCCGTCTGTACGCGGCCAACCTGACTCAGGGTGGCTGGGTTCGCGGCACGGCGACCCTGCACTGGGTCGCCTCCGGCCTTGCTACCGATGCGCTGGTGCGTGTCGAGGTTTCGCCGGATGGTGGTGAGACTTGGAGCATGCTGTCGACCGGGTCGCTCGCTTCCGCCGAGTTCCTGGCCTGGAACACGACCACCACCAACAGCTTCGCCCCGGGATTGTGGCGGGTCACCTCGCTGGACAACACCAATCTGTTCAACCAGACCACGAACTTCTTCTCGGTCCGCAACCAACCGCTGACGTTCTTCGTGAACAACGCCTCGACCGCAGGTGATGTGTTCACCACCGCCGCCGGTTCCGCGACCAACTGGGTGGCTTCGTCCAACCGCCCGCTGAACTCCTTGTCCGCCGTGTTCGACCGGTACGACCTGGAGGGTGGGGATACGATCCGCATTGACAACGGAACCTACTCGGTTGGAGCCGGCGTGGTCATCGGACCGCTGGATCAAGGCGTTGCCACCTCCTCGATCAGCATCGTCGGTGCAACCCTCTGCAGCGGGGGAGGCGAGCCCTTGGTCGAGTTGTCCGGCAACCTGAACGCCGCCGGTTCGGGTTTGTTCATGACCAACGCGAAACACATCGCCGTCTCCAATATCATCATCCGGCAAGCCGGGTCGGGCGTCCGGTCCGACCGCGGCGAAAACCTGTCCTTCGACGGGTTGCGGGTGTACAACGCCGTAACCAATGCAGTTGATGTCCGGAACGGATCCGGGATCACCTTCCGCAACTCCACCTTCGCGCACAACGGTTCCGGCTGGTTCGGCCTCTCCAACGCCGCAACCCGCGTGCTGAATTCGGTGATCTGGTCGAATGGCGGCAGCGCCGTGCGTATCCTCGGCGGATCGGTCAACCTGACCAACAATGTCCTCCAGGTTGCCGGCGAAGGCCGGTTCGTTCTGATCGGCACGATCGACGGGATATTCCGTTCGGATTACAACAACATCCTCGCCGACAACCTCGCCGATGTCGCCTCGTTGAACGGCAAGTTGCTGAAATTCTTGTCGAGTTGGCAGCAGGCTACCACCAACGACCTCCGCTCGTTGAGCCATGCCGCCGGCTTTGTCAATCCCGCCACCCGCGATTTCCACCTGCAGAGCACGGCCGGTCGGTTTGTCAGCGCCAGTTGCGCCGTGGTGACCGACCTCGTCAGTTCGGTCATGATTGACGCCGGTGATCCATCCTTTGCCTTTGCCGCCGAACCGGCACCCAACGGCGGCCGCATCAACATCGGCCTGTACGGCAACCACCCCGAGGCCAGCCGGAGTCCGACCAACGGCCTGCTGCTGACCTTGACCCTGAACAACGGCGGCACGATGCGCGGCACGAATGTGTTTTACTGGTTCGCCAACAGCGCGGTGACCGGGCACCAGGTCTTTGTCGATTATTCCTTCGACAACGGGGTGACCTGGACGAACATCGGCACCAACCTCGCCGCCTCCGCCGGGTCGTATCTCTGGGACAGCACCGGTCTGCCCTCCACGCCGCTGGGGCGCTGGCGCATCACCAGTCAAACCGATCCGTCGGTTGCCGCCACCTCGGCCGTCGCGTTCACCCTCAACAACGGCGCGATCACCTACTACATCAACGATGCCAGCACCACCGGTGACGTGTACACCACCGCGATCGACAACTCGACCAACGACGGCCTGACCGCGGCCACCCCGGTCGCCAGCCTGCGCGACATCTTTACCCGCTACATCCCCGCGCCGGGCGACCGCGTACTCATCGATACCGGCTCCTACACCTTCACGAACACCGTTACCCTCGATGCGAACTACAGCAGCGCGGTCGCCACTAACCCGGTGGTGGTGCAGGGCAGTACCAACGCCTCCGCCGGGGGCACGCGGATCAACCTGGCCCGCCAAGGGCCGGTCATCACCGCCAATGGGCTGGCTAACTACCTGTTCCGGGATCTGTTGGTGACCAACGGTTCCCGCGGTTTTATCACCCGGGGATCGACCAACATCACCTACGAGGCCATTCATTACCGTTCCGCGGCCAACATCTCCGATGCCGGGGCCGGCTTGTTTGTCAGTGGTTTCTTCGTGGAAAGTTCCACCAACATCGTACTCCAGCGCATCGTGGTGCAGGATGCGACCAACCGGTCGGACAGCGCCGCGGTGCTGACGCGTGCCTTCGCCCAGGGCATCGAGCCCAGCGTGCGCATCCTGAACGGCGTGCTCTGGTCGAACAGCTTTTCGGTGCGCGCCCTGAGCGCCTCGCGTATTTTCCTGACCAATACCCTGATCAGCGCATCCGGTCCGGGCAAGTTCGCCCTCGATCTGGCCCTCGGTTCGTCGATCCAGTCGGATTACAACAACGTGCAAATCGGTGATGGCGCACAATTTGCCCGCCTGTTCGAAACCATCAGCGCGACCGCCCCGGCGATGTCCGCCCCGCTGTTGTTCCGCAACGCCACCGCCTGGCAGCAGTTCACCGGCCAGGATACCAACAGTCTCACCATGAATCCCGAATTCGTGGAGCCCGAAAACGGCAACTTCTCGTTGCGCAGCCGGGTGGGGCGGTACACACCGTCGGGTCTGGTGACCGATGCGGTGACCTCGATCATGATTGACGCCGGCAATCCGACCCATGCCTTCGCCCTTGAACCCGCGCCCAACGGATCCCAGGTCAACCTTGGCCACGAAGGCAATACCCCGGCGGCCAGCTTGAGCACCACCAGCCAGACCCTGTTCATCCGTTCCTACAACGACGGCGGCAACGTCTCCGGTACCAACGTCGTCCTGCGCTGGGACGTCCGCGGCGATTTCACCGGAACCACCGTTCAGGTCCGCCTTTCCAGCAACAACGGCCTCTCCTGGATCGGTCTCGCCTCCAATATCCCCACCTACAACCTGCAGTATTCCTTTAATTCGCTGACCGTCTCCTCCGGGTTCAACTACATCTGGAGCGTGGTCTACGAACCGCAGCCCGGCATCAATACCCGCAGCGACCTTCCATTCGCGGTCCGCAACACCAACGTCGCCTTCTATGTGAACGACGATGTGCTGGCCGGCGACACGTACACCACCGCGATCGGCATCTCGACCAACACCGGACTCACGCCCAACCAGCCGAAGCGCCACCTGCGCGAGGTGCTGGACGCCTACGACCTTGAACCCGGCGATTGGGTCTACATCGATACCGGTGTCTATGCCCTCGGCGATGTGACCCGCATCGACCAGGAGGACACCGGCAACGCCACTAACCCCGTGTATGTCATCGGCAGCACCAATACGTCGCTGGGTGGTTCGATATTCGCCGGCTACGGCATCTACATCGAGGCCGGCCGTGGCCTGGTCATCGAGAACCTGAACTTCGAGCCGGTCAACACCATCCTGCCCTTCGGTGTGGCCATGCAGGCGAGCACCAACGTCACCTTGAACAACCTGCGGGTCACCGCCGCGGAAAGCAGCTTTTCGGTCAGCAATTCCGTGGCCGTCACCCTGCGCAACAGTATCTCCCGCGCCGCGCGCAACCGCGGCTTGAACACCTTCAACTCGCGCAATGTCCGTTTTGACCACGGCGTGATCTGGGCCTCGACCAACCGTGCCGTCACCGATATCGCCGGCGTCACCATCACCCATTCCGTGCTGGGTGCCAGCGGCAGCGGCCGCCTTCTCTTCGAAGGCCCCTCCACCGCCAACCTGCAGGCCAATTACAATACCTATTACGTGACCGACGGCGCCCGCATCGGCCGCATTTCCTTCCCGAACGAATCCTTCGCCCGCGAGTACAATTCGCTCACCGCCTGGACGCGCGACACTGGCCGCGACGCGAACAGCTTGTCCACCGATCCGCGGTTCATCGATGCCAGCCAGGGCCGCTTCCACCTGCGCAGCCAGGCCGGCCGCTGGAATCCGGAGACCCTCGCCTTTGAACTGGATGCCGAGACGTCGCCGCTGGTGGATGCCGCCGACCCGGTTGCGCCCTTCAATTTCGAGCAGGAACCGAATGGCGGCCGCGCCAACATCGGACCGTTTGGCAATACCTACCAGGCCAGCCTGACACCCACCAACCCGGTCCTGCTGGTCGGCAGCCTCAACGACGGCGGCTCGGTGTCCGGTACGAACGTGACCCTCTACTGGGTCGCCCGCGGTGCGGCCACCGCCCACACTGCCCGGGTCGAGTTTTCCGGTGATGAAGGGGTTACCTGGACGGTGATTGCCTCGAACCTGCCGCCCGGCGTTTCGTCGGTCACGTGGGACACCACGCTGATCCCGTCCACCGTACTCGGTTTCTGGCGCGTGGTCAGCGAGACCGACCCCTCCGTATCGGGCATGTCGGAACGCCCCTTCGCCGTGCGCAATGGTCCGGTGTTCTTCTATGTCAACGATGCCAATGCAACCGGGGATGTCTACACCACCGCCACCGGACTCAGCACCAACAACGGTGCCACCCCGCTGACCCCCATGCTTTCCATTGCCCAGGTGATCGCACGGTACGATGTCATCACCGGCGATGTCATTTACGTGGACACCGGGTGGTATTCGAACAACACCTCGATCGTCATCGATCAGCTCGATGTCGGATTCCGACTGGTCGGTAGCACGAACACCACCGCCGGGGGCTCCCGCCTGTTCTTCAACGGCACCCCGGAAGGCATCCGCCTGTTCCGCGCCCCCGGCGTGTCCATCGAACACTTCCGGATGTCCGGAGCCAACCTCGGCATTGCCGTGATCCAAAGTGCGGATGTCAACCTGCGCCACCTGGAACTCTCCGGCGGCAACATCGGCGTGAGCATCGAACAGTCCGCGCGTACCGTCATGCGGAACTCGGCGATCCGCAATGCCAACACCGGCATCAACCTCCAACAGGGTACCGCGACCGACCTCGGAAACCTCGTCCTCTGGTCCAATGCCACCACCGCGATCAATGCCAATATTTCCGATTTGTCCGTCTTCAATTCGGTGTTCGGCGTATTTGGCGGCCCGGACAAGTTTGCCTACATCCTGAGCCAATCCACCCTGGCCGCCGATTACAACGCCTTCCACCTCGTCAACGGCGGTTGGGTGGGGCGCCAGACCGTGACCGGTTCCAAATTCCCGCGCGAGTGGGACAAGGTCGGCACATGGAGCCGCGACACCGAACGCGACCTCCGCTCCCTTAGTGGTGATCCCGGCTTTGCCAATGCCGCGCAAGCCGACTTCCACCCGCTCAGCACGGCCGGTCGTTTCGATCCCGCAACCGGTACCTTCGTGCTCGACGGCGCAACCTCGCCGCTGGTGGATGCCGGCTCCCCGTTTTCGCCGTTTGCCCTGGAAACATCCCCCAACGGCGGGCGGGTGGATATCGGCATGTACGGGAACAGCGCGGAAGCCAGCCGCAGTCCCGCCGATGGCCGGCTGCTCGCCGCACGGTTTGGCGATGGCGGGCGTGCCGAAGGTGCCTCCGTCGCCTTGACCTGGCGTGCCCTTGGTGTCGCCTCGTCGCACACGGTGCGGGTGGAATACTCGACCAACAACGGGGCGGCCTGGCTGCTCGTCCAGTCCAACATCGCCGCATCCGCCGAACTCCTGTTCACCGACACCGGCTCGTCCGCCGCCTGGCTTGGGCGCTGGCGCGTCACCAGCGAAAACGATCCGGGCATTGCCGCGACCAACGCCACCCCCTTCCAGTTCCGCAACCAGCCCTTGGCCCTGTACGTCAACGACGGATTCACCACCGGCGACGTGTACAGCGTGGTGGCCGGCGACAACTTCAACACCGGCATTTCCCCGGCCTCGCCGCGCCTCAGCCTGGCCAGTGTGATCGCCGATTACGACCTCGAACCCGGCGACACCGTCTATGTCGACACCGGGGAATACCTCCTGACCACACCGGTGGTGATTGACCAGTGGGATGCCTTCACCGAGTACAACAACCTGTCCTCGCTGCTGGCCGGCAATCCGACCCTGACCATCCGCGGCAGTACCAACGAGGTCAATGGCGGCTCCCGGTTTATCGCGCTGAATGGTTCCACGGCGTTTGCCTTGAGCGAAGCGTACGGCGTGCGGTTGCTCCACCTGGGTATTCGACATTTCCCGGTCTCTTCGGGCACTTCGATTACCGCCGTTGATGCCCCGTTCTCCTCCTTTGACTGGGTCAGTATGTTCTTTGGAAACAAAGGCATCACCCTTTCCGATAGTTACGAATCCCGCCTTCGCAACCTGGTGGCATTCGGGTACAACGACATCGCCATCGATGTCCGGCGCAGTACGAATGTCCTTCTCCAGAGTTCCGTGCTTTATGAGAATCAGATAGGCGTCAACATCGCCGACCTCTCCGTGCTCCGAGCGCGCAACAATGTGCTGTTCATGAGGAAGACGGATGCCGTGGGCTGGTCCCGTAACGACGGGCCCGTCATCTCCAGCATCGGCATCCTGGATGCGGACTACAACGTCCTGTTCGCATCAACCAATGCCTTCATCGCCGAATTGCGCGGCGCACAATATCCCGGTGCCCGCCGTCGCTTCCAGCGCATGGTCAATTGGCAGAACGATACCGGCCTGGATTTGCGCAGCTTCCAGAGCGATCCGCGTTTCGCCAACGCGGCGGCCGGCGACTTCCACCCCCAGAGCCCGTTCGGCCGCTTTGTGACCGGCGTGGGGTACATCACCAACGGGCTCGACCAGTTGTCGCCCCTGATCGACGCCGGCGATCCAAGCTTCTCCTTTGGTGCTGAACCTGCGCCGAACGGTTCCCGCATCAACATCGGCCTGTATGGCAATACCGCCCAAGCCTCGATTTCCCCGACCAACGGCACCCTCCAGGTCGTTACCTTCCGCGACGGCGGTCGTGGCAGTTCGAACATCGTCCTGCGCTGGCATTCCTCCGGCCCGGTGAACAGCCAGCTGGTGCACCTGGAATTCTCGAATGACGGCGGATCAACGTGGACCAACATCGCCACCAATGTTGTCGCGGTGAATCAGTCGTATGAATGGGACAGCGCCGACTTCGGCCGTGCCGCCGCCGGTCTATGGCGGATCAGCAGCCAGACCGATCCATCGCTCAGTTCCACCAACGAGGTGTTCTTTGCCCTGACCCAGGACGGATCGATCCCGTACTTCGTCAACGATGCCAATACCGGTGGCGATGTGTTCACCACCGCCGTTGGCAACAATTCCAACAACGGTTTCCTCCCCTCCACGCCCAAGGCGAGCCTGCAGGCGTTGTTGAACGAGGTTGATCTGGAACCCGGTGATGTCGTGTATGTGGACACCGGCAACTACGCCGGCAACATCGATATCGTGATCGGTGAACTCGATTCCGGTTCTTCGAACCGGCCGGTGGTCATCCGCGGCAGCACCAACCTCACGTCGAACGGAACCGTGTTTGACCGCATCACCAAGCAGGGCAATGCGATCCGGGTTGACCGGGCCGAGGGCGTGAAGCTGCAGGACCTCACCGTCATCAATGGCGAAAACGGTGTCGGGATCGAGCTGAGCAAGTCGGTCACGCTGGAAAATGTGCGCGCCGTCGAAAACCGGCTCAACGGGGTGCTGGTCGCCGGCTCAACCGGCACCCGCCTCCAGAACAACCTGCTGTGGAAGAACGGGACCAACGGTGTTGCGCTCGCCCAGCGGGCGGTGGGCGAGGTGCTCTCCGGCGCCGAGGCCGACCTGTTCAACAACACCATCTGGGGCAGCCGCAACGCGGTGAATGTCGGGGTGGGGGCCCAGATCTCCGCGCGCAACAACCTGATGCAGGCCAGCGGGTCGGAAGGCCGTATCTACCTGCTCGGCCTCGAGGTTACCAACGTCGTCGCCGATTACAATGCATACTACCGGCAGGCCAATGCCCTGCTGGCCGAACGGGTGGTGGGCTTTGGTGGCAACCAGTTCTTCCCGCGCCTGCTCGATTGGCAGCGCGACCGCGGCAACGACCTGCGCTCGCTGAGCCATGACCCGCAAATCGTCAACGCCGCCATCGGGGATTTTGCCCTGCAAAGCGCCAGCGGCCGGTTCCAGCTCAATGGGACCTTGACCAACGATCCTTTTGAGGTGTACTCGCCGCTGATCGATACCGGCGATCCGACCTTTATCGCCACCAACGAATCGCTGCCCAACGGGGCCCGGGTCAACATCGGCCACTACGGGAATACCACACTGGCCAGTCGCAGCCGGACCAACGGCTGGCTGGTGGCCCTGAGCCTGAACGATGGCGGATTGATCCGTGGCACCAACACCATCCGGTGGGCGGCCGGCAACTGGCCGACCAACTCCCGCGTCCGGTTCGAGTATGCCCTGAACGGCGTCGATTACAGCGTGGTGGCCAGCAACATCCCGGTCTACACCGATGGATTCGTCTGGGATGCCTCCGGTGAGCCGGTCACCCAACTCGCCCGCTGGCGTGTGATCAGCGAAACCGACACCAACACCCTGGTTTCCGTGGCCTCGCCCTTCACCATCAAGAACCAGGCCCTGCAGGTGTATGTCAACGACGCCAACACCTCGGGCGATATCTATACCACGGCCGTCGGGTCGGACACCAACGATGGCCTTGCCATCAACCGGCCCCTGCTCGACCCCGGTGCGGCACTCGATCGTTACCCCTTCGGGCCCGGTGACGTGCTGTATGTGGATACCGGATCGTACTTCGTCACCAACCCGCTGGGCATGCGCCTCGGCCTGGTCGGCGATGTGTTGAAGAGCGGCGAACCCGGCAGTCCGATCCGGCTGGTGGGCAGCACCAACACCGCAGGCGGAGGGTCCGTCATTCAGGGCAACCCGTTCAGCCCCGCCGGATTCCGCATCAACGAAACCAAGCATATCGACCTTTCCCACCTGACCTTTGTCGGCAACAGCAACGGCTTGGAGATTACCTCGGCCGAGGACATCAACCTGAACTGGGTGGGCGTGCGCAACAACGTCAACGGCTTTGTCATGAACAATGTCATCTCCGGCCGGTTCAGCCGCGCCGCGGCCTGGTCGAACCAGCGGTGGGGCCTGCAGGTCAATGGAGCCTATTCAAGTATCAGTTGGAACAACGGGGCGATGTTCGCCAACGTCTCCGGCGCCGTGCAGCACGTGTTCGGTTCATTGCAGGTAAACAATTCGGCGTTCGTAACGGCCCCGACCAACACCAGCGTGATCATTGAAATCAACTCGTCGGTCGCTGCCTATTCCGGCGATTACAATGTATTCTGGACCGGCACCAACACCACGTTGATGAGCGATTCCAGCCTGGGCATCCGCTTCGGTGCCTTGAGCGAATGGCAAAAGGCATGGAATGCCGATCTCCGTTCGATCCGGACCGATCCCTTGTTCGTCAATCCTTCGTCCGGCGATTTCCACCTGCTCAGTCAAAACGGGCGGTACAGTCCCTTCCTGCCGGGCTTTGTCTTCTCCGACACCGCGACCTCGTGGGCAATTGATGCCGGTGACCCGGCATTGCCATCCAACCTGGAAACGCTGCCCAACGGCAACCGTATCAATGTCGGCCGGTTCGGCAACACCACGGAAGCCAGCCGTTCCACCACCAGCGCCGGACTGCTGGCCGTGGCCATGCGCGATGGCGGTATTGCCCCGACCCCGCTGCCGCTGATCTGGCTGGCCCGCGGCGTGAACAGCAATGCCACCGTCACGCTGGAATACAGTGTCAATGGCGGTATCGTCTGGGAGCCGGTCATCACCGGCTACCCCGCCACCAACGGGCAGTATGTCTGGGATTCCGGCTCCATCACCTCGACGCCGATCGCCTTGTGGCGTGTCACCCTCGATGCGCTTCCTTCGGTCGCCGACACCAGCGGGGTTTTCACCATCCGCAACGGGCCGATCCGCTACTTCGTCAACGACAGCAGCACCACCGGCGATATCTACACGACGTCCGCAGGCGATCCGGACAACATCGGCACGGTCAGCAATGCCCCGATGTCCTCGATCTCCGCCGTGCTCGCCCGTTATAACCTCGAGGGTGGCGACACGATTTATGTGGATACCGGATTCTATGCCCTCACCAACAACATCCGCATCCTCGCCGACGACAGCGGTGTCGTCACGAACCGGATGGTGATCCAGGGCAGCACCAACTGGTTTGAAGGCGGCACCATCCTCCACCGCGTGGTGACCAACGCCTTCGCGCCGCCCGATCAAAACAACGAGTCCGTCATCGAGCTGGTGAATGTATCCCACATCGAACTCGCGGACATGGTTCTCGAGGGCGCCAACATCGGCATTTATTTCAACAACATCCAGCCGACGCCAGGCAATATGTATTTCCGCAACCTGCTCATCCGCGATTGCGGTTTCTCGGGCATCAACATGAACCAGTCGTCGAGCAATACGCTGGAGCGTGTGGTCGTGACCCGTGGCTCCGGCGACGGCATCAACGTGGCCGGCAGCGATCTCTACCTGCTCAACTCGATCATCTGGTCGAATGCCGGCGACGGTATTGCCGCCAGCGGGGGTGGTCTCCGCATCAGCAACAGCGTGCTCCACGCCTACGGCAATGTGACCAACGGGGCCCTTGCCCTGAACCAGACCCTGCTCCTCGCCGACTACAACAACTTCTTCGTGCAGGGCGGCGCCTCGTACGCGGTGCTGAGCGGCGAACCCATCGCTGGTTTGCCCCAATTCACCCAACGCACAACCCAGAACGTGCACTCGGTGAGCGTGGATCCGCTGTTCCATGATGCCGCCGCCGATGATTACCATCCGCGCAGCCCGGCCGGCCGGTTTGATCCGGTCTCCGGACTCTTTGTCACCAGCGACCCCGAGTTCTCCTGGATCATCGATACCGGCAACCCCGCCGATACCTTCAACCTGGAAACCGATCCGAACGGCGCGCGCCGCAACATCGGCCTGTATGGCAACACCTCGGAGGCCAGCCGCAGCCGGACCAACGAATGGCTGCTCGCGGTCACCGCCATGGCCGGAGGTCGCATTGGCGGCATCTTCTCGTTGTACTGGTTCTACGGGAACCTCGATCCGACCAACCGCGTTGACCTCGACTACTCCATCGACTCCGGCACCAACTGGTCGACCATCGCCGTCAATATCCCCATCGATCAGGACGGCTACCTGTGGAACAGCCTGTCGGCCAACCCATTCCGCAGCCCGACCACCAAGTGGCGCGTGACCCTGGTCGGCAATACCAATGTCAACGACCAGACCGACCGCATCTTCGGCCTCAACGGCCCGTTCACTTTCTACGTGAATGACACCAACACCGCCGGGGACGTTTACACCACGTCCGCGGGGGATGACGCCAACCTCGGCATCGCCAGCAATGCGCCGAAGGCGACCTTGCGGGCCATCCTGGATTCCTGGGATATCGATCCGGAAGACATCGTCCTGCTCGATACCGGTTACTATGTCATCACCTCGAACGACATCGCCAAGGTCCGCCTCGACAACGGCGGTAACAGCGTGAACCCGGTTATCATCCGCGGCAGTACCAACGGTGTGACCTGGGATGCGGTCGGGATCACCGAGGGCGTATCCGGTCCGATCGTGCTGGAAATCGAGGCCGCCTACGTCGAGCTGGAGCGGGTGTCCTTGTTCTCTGCCGGCATCAAGGCCGCCGGCACCAACATCACCTTGCGCGATGTCTCGATGCAACGCTCCAGTGTTGAGCTGGCCGGTCCGCTCGGCATCATCGAGAACTACCAGGTGACCAACGGACTGGTCAAGCTGAGCGGAAACGATGTGCTGGCGCGCAGCGGGTATGTGCGCAACGGCGGATTGGAGTTACTCGGCGACAATAGCCGCCTGATCAATTCCGTGGTGGCGGGCAGCAACACCCCCTTGGTCAAGATCAGTGGCGTCAATGTCCAGGTTCTCAACAACACGCTGGTGGCCAACCAGACCGCGATCCAGCAAATTGAATCGGACAGCTTGTCGGTCGTCCGGAACAACATCCTGGTCGCGAATGGCATCACCGGCAACGGGTACTGCATCGAAACCCAGGGCGGTGTGGTCCAGTCCGACTTCAACCTGTTCAGCCTGCGCAACGGGGCCTGGTTCGGTAACGCCCAGGATGGACTGTGGGAGCGCCTGATCTACTGGCAGCAAAATTCGCGGCAGGATACCAACAGCATCACCGGCGATCCGGTGTTTGCCGATGAACCCGGTGGCGACTTCCGCGTGAAGTCGGTAACCGGCCGCTGGAACGGATCCGGATTCACCGCCGATGGGGAACATTCCCCGGCCATCGATGCCGGCGCTCCGTTCGACGAGTTCCTGAATGAGACCGCGCCGAATGGCAACCGGATCAACATCGGTGCCTTTGGCAACACCGCCCAAGCCAGCCGTAGCCGCACCAATGCCTGGTTGTATGCGATCACCATGAACGACGGTGGTGTGCTCCGCGGAACGAATACCCTGCGCTGGCTCTCCGGCGCGGTTGATCCCACCAACCGGGTAACCCTGCAATACTCGACCGATGGCGGCGCCAACTGGCTCACCATCGTTTCCGATGTTGCCGTGTCCAGCGGTGCCTATGTGTGGGATGCCTCGACCGCTACCAACTCGCTCGACGCGCTGTGGCGTGTGGTTCTGGAGGCCAATACCAATGTTCAGGACACCACGGATAGCATCTTCAACATCCGCAACGATGTGTTGAGTTTCTATGTCAACGACACCTCGACCACCGGCGATGTGTACACCACCGCACCTGGCAACGATGCCAACGATGGCCGCACTCCGGCCACCCCGAAGGCAACCCTGGAGAACCTGCTTGCCGCCTACGACACGGAACCGTCCGATATCATTTATGTGGATACCGGGGTCTATACCAGTTCGATCATCCGCGTCATCTGGTCGCGCGGTGGCAGCACCAACGGCCAAATGGTCATCCAGGGCAGCACGAACACGCTCAACGGCGGTACGGTCATCCGGCGGCCGACCCGGCAGGGTGATGTCATGCTGGTCAATGCCTCGTACGTCACGTTGCGTGACCTCGTTTTCCAGAACGGACAACGCGGTCTGACCCTCCAGACCAACCGGTTCAACCAGCTCATCGGCATCGGTTCCTCCACCAACGACATCGGCGTCCGCATGATTGGCGGCAGCAACCACATCATCCGGTCGAGCCGGATCTGGAACAACAGCCGCATCGGCCTCGACATCGATGCCGCCTCGCCGGTAACCGTTCAGAACATCACGTTCGTCAACAACCGCGAGGCCTCCATCCAGGCGCTGGCCAGCCCGAACCTGACCATCCAGAATAACATCTTCTACCACGATGTCGCGACGTCGAACGCGCAGGCGGCCATCGCGGGTGCCACCGGAACCGTGTTCACCGCGAACATCGATTACAACGTCTACTTCTTCGGGCCCGCCTCCCGCAGCAATACGTTCATCTACAGCACCTTCACCAACCTGCTGACCTGGCAGCGCCTCCGCTTCCTTGATTTCCGCAGCGCAGTGACCAATCCGCTGTTCCACAGCGTAGCTACCGATGACTTCCACCTGCAAAGCCAGGCTGGTCGCTTTGACACGAACCTGCAGACCTTCGTGATGGATACCAACACGTCGTGGGCCATCGACCGCGGCAATCCGTTCCTTTCCTTCACCAACGAGACGATGGAGAACGGCGGCCGCATCAACATCGGCGCCTACGGCAATACCTATTACGCCAGCCGCGGCGTGACCAACCAGATCGTGCAGGCCCGCACCGCCGATGCCTTCCTGCCCATCTCGGAACTCGAAAATCCCTACCCGCTGACCTGGTACATGCTGAACGTGCCGTTCGATTTCAACGTCAGCGTCCAGTACTCGGGCGACGGCGGTACCGAATGGACCACCCTCCAGTCCGGTGTACCCGCCTACCAGGAATACATCGTCTGGACCAACTCGCCGACCTTCAACAGCTTTAATGCCCGCTGGCGCATCGTTGGCGAAGGGCCCGGCAACACGAACTACTGGGACATCAACGACGGCCAGATCCGCACCTTCTTCGGCGTACACCGGGTCTCCGCCATCAGCACCCTGCCCGGCAACAGCAGCCGCATCGTCTGGCGTGGTGCCTGGGATGAGAACTACCAGATCCAGTATGCGACCAACTTCGTCCGCACCAACCGCGAATACGTGTGGATCAACCTCGGCGATGTCACCAACCTGACCGTGGGTGGCGACATCCCGTACATCGACCTCCAGGCCTCGAACGATGTCCGGCGGGTGTACCGCGTGCTCTGGCTCGGTACCAACGGTGTGCCGTACCAATAACGGCGCAAGGCCTTCCGCCAGCGAAGGATTGATTTGCCGGTTCAAACCGCTAAGGTACCGGCATGTCGTCCACCGCCACCACGAGCCCGGTGCCGTCCGCCCCGTCAGGTCGCCTGCCCTGGTTGACCCTCGGTGGCTATTTCCTGCTGTCCCGCCTGACCATCCTGATCGCCGGGTATTACAGCAACCTGCGGATCGAAAAATTCACGTGGTACCAGAAGCAGGGCCACTTCACCGATCCGTTTTTCCAGTGGGACTCCTACTGGTACCTGGGCATCATCCAGTCCGGCTACCACTACGAGCCCGGAACCCCGTCGAACGTCCACTTTTTCCCGCTTTTCCCGCTGCTGGTGCGCCTGTTCGGCACCATCACCGGTGAGTACGTGGTGACCGGGTTCGTCCTCGCCAACCTCTGCCTGTTCGCCGCCGTCTGCCTGCTGTACAAGCTGGTCATCCAGGACGGCGGTTCTCCCGCGCTCGCTGACCGGGCCGCGCTTTACCTCTGCGTGTTCCCCACCGGGTTTTTCCTGTCGTTGTTCTATCCGGAAAGCCTGTACCTGATGCTGTCCCTGGCCACCCTCGTGCTGGCCCGCCAGCAACGCTGGGGGTGGGCTTGTG
>CALBHI010000320.1 GCA_937894535.1 uncultured Verrucomicrobiota bacterium | reverse complement strand
CCCGCCGTCAACGCGCCGCTGATCGCGAACACCGACACCCCGAGCAGGCTCATCGCATACAACACACTCATGACACCGGCCTCCACACCTCGCTCGCCCGGTCGGCATAGGTCAGCAGCACCTGCACGTGCCCGTGCCCCGCCTTGTCCAACCCCATGCGAACCGTATGCCAGGCCAGGTCCTCCTTGTTGCAGTCCGCACTCAAATGCGCCAGGAACACCGCCTCCAACTGCGGACCCGCCACCTCGGCGAGCAGGGCCGCCGCGGCTTTGTTCGAGAGATGACCCTGCCGGCCGAGGATACGTTGTTTCAGGAATTCCGGCCGCTTCGCATTGCGCACCAACTGTTCATCGTGGTTCGACTCCACCACCACCGCCCGGCAGGAACGCAACCGCTCGCGGATCAACGCCGTCGCCATCCCCATGTCCGTGACCACCCCGACGCGGTGCCCGACCGCCTCGACCACAAACCCGACCGGTTCGTAGGCATCGTGCGGTACCGAAAACGGTTCGACCCGGAACGGCCCCACCTCGAACCCCTGCCCGGTGCTGAAGATCCGGCACGGCAACTCCCGCAACGCCTCCTGCCGCGCCATGCCCTCGCTCGTGCCACGGTTTGCATACACCGGCAACCGGTACTCCTCCACCAGCTTGGCGATTCCCGCAACATGGTCGGCATGCTCATGGCTCACGCAGACACCCGCGACCATCTCCGGGGTCACCCCCCATGGCCCGGCCCGCCGGAAAATTTCCCGGCCCGGGATCCCGGCATCGATCATCAGGACCGATGCACCATGCCGCACCATCGTGCAATTTCCCGAACTTCCACTCGCCAACACACACACTTCCACCGCCATGGCCGCTTCCTTTCGACCGGCGATCACACCGCCGGTCCGCCTTCGTGATCATTTTTCCGCCACGCCAATCCCCGCCCGGGCAAGGTGTTGTGGATTCTACCTTGTCACCCATGGCCAAGACCCGTATCGTGGCACCGTTTTTGCTTACCACTTATGTCGGGCCCCAGTTTAACACAGTCGCAACAGCAGCGCATGCAAATGACGCTGGCGCCGCAAATGCGCCAGTCCCTGGAGATGCTCCAGGTCCCGATCATGGAGCTGCGCACGCTGGTGCAGCAGGAAATGGAGATCAATCCAACCCTGGAGGAACTCCAACCCGGCGACGACGCCCCGGCCGAACTCGACCCCCCGGAGGAACGCTCCGACGACACCCCGGAATCCCCCGCCGACGCGCCGGCCTCCACCGCCGACGAAGGCCCCGAACCGGCTGAAGCCGGGGGCGAAGACGAACTGACCGAGTACGACCTCATCGCCCAGATCGACGACGAGTGGAAGGACTACTTCACCCAGAACCAGTCCCCGCCCAACCGCGATGACGCCGCCCGCCATCAGTTCATGATGGACTCCATCACCCAGCCGGTTTCGCTGCAACAACACCTGATGGACCAACTCGCGTTGTCCGACCTGACCGACGAGGAGCGCCACCTCGCCGAGCTGATCCTCGGCAGCCTCGACGACGACGGCTTCCTGACCACCTCCATCGAAGACCTCGCCGCCAGCACCGGCGAAGACCTCGCCAAACTCCAGGATGTCCTCGCCGAAGTGCAGGATTTCGACCCCATCGGCATCGCCGCCCGCAACCTCGGCGAATGCCTGTGGCTCCAACTCCGACGCCTCGGCCGCGGCCACGACCTCGCCGCCGACCTCGTCCTCCGCCACCTCGATCTCGTCGCCGGCCACAAGTACACGGAAATCGCCCGCAAACTCAAGGTGCCGGTCGAACAGGTGGAAAAGGAAGCCCGGCTCATCTCCACCCTCGACCCCAAACCCGGCCGCCGCTTCACCCCCGATGCCAACGCCTATGTCGTCCCCGAAGTAACCGTCATCCGCAACGACGAGGGCGAATACGTCATCATCATGAACAACGACTACCTGCCGCGCCTGCGCGTCAGCGACCACTACCGCTCGCTCATGAAGGACAGCGGCACCACCACCGACGTGAAGCAGTACATCCGCGACAAGGTCCGCTCCAGCATGTTCCTGATCAAGAGCATCAGCCAACGGCAGCAAACCATCTACAACATCGCCACGGAAATCGTGCGCATCCAACGCGAATTCCTCGACAACGGCGTAAGCCACCTCCGCCCCCTCACCATGGCCGAAATCGCCGGCGTCGTCGGCGTCCATGAAACCACCGTCAGCCGCGCCATCGCCGGGAAATACATGCAAACCCCGCGCGGCACCTTCGAGATGAAATACTTCTTCACCCCCGGCTACACCAACGCCGACGGACAAACCGTGTCCAACCAGACGATCAAGGACGCCATCGCCACCATCGTCGCCGAAGAAGACCCCAACGCCCCCCTCTCCGACCAGGCCATCGTCAAAAAACTCGAGGATGCCGGCTTTAAGGTCGCCCGCCGCACCATCGCCAAATACCGGGAAGAACTCAGAATCCTGCCCTCCCACCTCCGCAAAGGCTACTCCACCGGCCTTTAAACGGACCGAACCGAAAACCATCCCGCCACGTATCCCGCTGCACGCGTGCAGGATGCGACAGAACGAGGCCGGAGTGTTAGCCGCGATTTGACAGCAGGCAAGGATCGGGTTATGAATTGTAAAGCGCTTTATGTAAAACGTTCTATGCGGGTATTCTTATGGAAACCATGACCAAACTGACGTCGGAGGCCGAAACGGATTCGTTGCTGGAGCGGAGTCTGTTGTTTCAGCGGTGGCAGGTGATGAAAAAGGAGATCCTGCTGCACAAGTGGTACCAGAGCGAAAAGGCCGGGTATGACATCGGGTTTGAGCGCGCGGCCACCAACTGGATGATCCACCACGCCCCCCGCTCCCACGCCGCGAATCAGATCCGCCAAGCTTGACCCGCCCCCCACGTCCCGCTTGAATGGGACCATGACCTTCCGCCCGCGCCGCTCCATCTACACCCGCGAACAGTGGGCCGTCTACCGCGAACGGTTCCAGCTCGACGACGATGCCGTCCCCCCGACCACCAACACGACCTCCGCGATCAAAAAACCCGTCGAAGCCGCCCTCGCTTCGTTCGGCATCAAGTCCGACTCGGTGCAACGCACGCTGATGGACCACTGGAACGCCATCGCCGGCCACCCGCTCTGCCGCCACATCCGCCCCGGCCCGCTGAACCGCGGCTGCCTCACCGTCTACGCCACCAACTCGGTGATCATGGCCGAACTGCGCACCGCACAAGGCCTCACCCTGCTGAAAAAAATCCAGGCCGCCACCGGACCCGACGACGTGAAAAGACTGGTCTTCCAGATCGACCCCGATACCCGCGGCATGACCCAACGTCCCGCCACCTGAGCCGCCAACCCAAACCTCACGGGAACGCGCCGGATGTTCCACGCGCCCACGCCATCGCCAACGGCTTGAGGGCAAGCCGCGCCACCCAACCTAGCCGCCCAGCCGTTCGAGCAGCGCCGCCGGATCCTGCGCGACGACAATCTGGTCGCGTACCCGGGCGTGCAGGAAACCCTCCTCCTGCATCCGTTCGATCTGCGCGACCAGCGGATCGTAGAAGCCACCGGCGTTGAGCAGGCCCACCGGCTTGGCGTGGTACCCCAGGGTGAACCAGGTGATCGCCTCCGCCCATTCCTCGAGCGTGCCGATGCCACCAGGGAGGGCGATGATCAGGTCGGCCGCGTTCATCATCGCCGCCTTGCGCTCGTGCATGTCGCGCACGACGTGCAGTTCGGTGATGTCGTGGTGTGCGATCTCGCGGCTGACCATCGCCTTCGGAATATACCCGACCACCCGGCCGCCCCCCGCCAGCACGCCGTCGGCGATGATGCCCATCAAGCCGGTGCGCCCGCCGCCATACACCAGGGAGTGCCCGCGCGTGACCAGCAAGGCCGCCAAGGTACGCGCCACCGCGCCATGCCGCGCTTCGGCAGCGCGGCTCGATCCGCAATACACCAGCACCGCGCTCATGGCGCGGCAGCCAGCCGCTCAAGCAATGCCCGGGCGGCCGCCGCACTGGACGCCGGATTCTGCCCGGTGACGAGGTTGCCATCCACCACGACGTGTTCGACAAAGTTTGCCTCGCCGACGAACGTCGCGCCCAACTCGGCCAGGCGCGTCTCCAGCAGGAACGGCATCGCATCGGTGAGCTCCACCGCCTCTTCCTCGGCGTTGGTGAAGCCGGTCACCAAACGCCCGGCCACCGCCGGCGAACCGTCCGGCTTCACCGCCCCGACCAGCGCGGCCGGACCATGGCACACCAGGGCGAGCGGCAGGTCGGCTGCGATGGCGTGGTTAACCGTGCGCACCACCGCCGGGTCATCGGGAAAGTCGAACATCGTTCCGTGGCCACCCGGGAAAAACACCGCGTCAAACCCCGCCGGATCCAGCGAGGCCAATGGCACCGTTTGCTGCAACACCGCCACCGTGTCGGCGGCAAACCGCTCGGTATCGCCCGCACTGCGCGGATCGACCGGTGCCGCGCCACCCTTCGGCGAAGCGACGGTGACCTGGTGGCCTGCCGCGACGAACAACTCGTACGGCTCCGCGAATTCCTCGAGCCACAACCCGGTCGAATGCGCCTCGTCGATCCGGTCGTGGCTGGTCACCACCATCAGGATCGTGCGGGCCTCCTGCTCCGAAGCGGTCACAGCCAATCCCAGCAGGCTACCAAAAAGCAGCGCGAACAGATGTTTCATCACAGGATCTCTTCGCGGATCAGGGTAATTCGACGATGAACCGGTAGTTGCGCAGGCCGTTCAGCGGCGCACCGCCGGTGGTGTTCGGGCCTTCATCATCGACGAAGGTGCGCGCGGTGGACACCGTGTTGGTCTCCAGCCAGGTGCCGATGCCGTTGGCGAGGCTCGCGAAGGTGGACCAGCTCAGCGTATCGGTCAGCGATCCGTCGGCGAAGTAGATCGTGTACTTGCGGCCTGGTTCGGTGGCCACGG
Organism: uncultured Verrucomicrobiota bacterium; assembly: GCA_937894535.1. GTDB lineage: Bacteria > Verrucomicrobiota > Kiritimatiellia > CAIVKH01 > CAIVKH01 > CALMUP01. The sequence continues at coordinate 2,776 of CALBHI010000320.1, read as the reverse complement.
TCACGCGGCGTTCGGTCTGGCCGGCATCGTTGGCCAACACCTCGACGGTGAAAGTGGACGCGCCGTCAAACAGGTCGGTGCCGGCAAGCACTTCCGCCCAGTTCGGCTGGCCGTCGTTGTCCTCGTCGTCCACCGGATTCAGCAACTGCACCACCGTGCTGGTCGGGCTGGCCGCACTGAAACTCCAGGCGGCGTGCGGGTTCTCCGCCACGACCTGAACACTCACGGCATCGCCATAGGCGCCGGCAAACGTGAACGAGGTCTGCGTGGTGGTGCTGGTGGTGATCACGCCGTTGTTGTTGATGATCACGCGGTACACCGGGATCAGACCCTCGGGATCGACCACGGCGGCCCACGAGAAGGTCGCGTTGGTGCCAAGCACGAAGGGCGTGCCCAACACGTGCGCGGGCGTCGAGGTCGGGGCCGGCGGCGCGGTCACGTCATACAGCTTGAGGAACTGCGCTTCGTAGGGATTGGTCGACCAGCCACCAACCGTGTTCGGCACCGGATCGAGCTGCACGAACAGACCGTTGTTCAACACGTCGGTGCCGGTCTTGCTCGGATTCCACAACCAGAGTTGGTCGCGGCCGGGCACGATGCCGGTAAACGCGGCGATGTTGCGGAGGTTGTAGGTGCGGCCTGCCTTGATGCCGAACAGGTTCGAGCCGCCCTGGGTGATGTTGACGTTGTAGTTGCCCTGCTGGCCGACATTCCGGTTGAGGTTGACGAAGGCGAACACCACGTCCTGCACCGCCGGCGAGGCGTTGGGCGTCTCGTATTTCGCCACGGAGAAGATCGACTGCTGCACGCCGCCGCCCCCGGTCTGGTCGAGGAACCAGCGGAAGGAACTGCGCAAGGCCGGGCTGCTGTTGCGGGCGCGGCCAACCGCGGCGTAGGCCGGGAAGAGTTGGTCGTTGCCGAAGTCGGTGTCATTCCATAGCGGCATCATCGAGTTCCAGGTCTTGAAGTGCGGGATGTACTTGCCGAAGTTTTTCTCCATCAGGTCGTACCCGAAGAAGGTGGAGATGCCCAGCTCCTGGCCGGGGAAGATCATCGGCGCGCCGTCGATGCTGCTGCACAAGGCATAACGGATGAACGCCTGCCACGGATCGGAATAGTTGTCCTCGTCGTGCGAGACGGTGTTGAGCAGCACCAGGCCCTGGCCGAACGCGGTGCGGCGGTCCTCGAAAATGCTGCGGTAGTCGGTGGTCTGGCCCGCGCCCTTCATGGCAAACAGGATGTTCTCGTTCAGGATGTCGAAGTGGCGGTTCGAGCGGTACGGCGGCGCGCCGCCGTCGAGCGTCTCGGCCATGAACACGAAGTTCCACTTGATGGAACGGGCCCGGTTGATGATGTATTCCCACGCCTGCGGCGGCAGCCCTTGGCCGAAGTCGCAGCGCAGGCCGTCGATGCCGAGGTGGATGTTGGTCGGGTTCGTGCCGGCCGGATAGCCGGTTTTCTCCAGCCAGTACGGCACATAGGCGCCGAAATACTTCCAGACGTTCTGGGTGATCTGGTCGAACAATCCGGGGCTGTCCTTGGTGTAGTCGAACCAGTCCTCCTCGTTGAGGTAACGACCGGACTCGCCGGCGGTGGGTACAAGCGCGGCGTAGCGGCCGAAGAACACATCCTTCACGTCGAGCCATTTGCCGAAGTCGAAACGGTCAGGCGCGGGCGCGATGTCGCCGGAACCGGTGGCGCGTTGCGCGTAGTTTCCATCCTTCGAGAAGAAGCGCGCCTCAACGTTGCGGATCTCGTTGGTCGGCGTGGCGTTGGTGGCGAACAACTGCACACCCAGTGCACCCAACTCGGTATCCCACGACGTGTGGTTGAACGCGGCGTCGAGCATGATGGATACGCCTTCGCTGTCGGCCGCGCCGACGAAGTTGGTAAACTCGGTCATCGCCGCCGGGCGGGTGTTGGCCTTGCTCATGCGCGGCTCGATTTCCCAGAAGTTCTTCACCGCGTAGGGACTGCCGAGCTGGAACGGATAGTTGACGTCCTCCGAGGGCGAACCCCCGTTCCACAACCAGGTGGTAGCACCGGAACCCGGAGCGCGGGCATTGATGTCGGCCGCGCTCAGATGGCGGCCATCCACGCCGTACGGATGCACCGGCTGGAACCACAGCCAGTTCACGCCGAGGTTCTTCACGTAATCGAGGTTCCAAGCGGGTTTGGCCGGATCGGAACCGGGGCCGTCCCACAGGTCGACAAACGTGCTGCGCTGGCTCTCCAGCGTGCCGGTGGCCTTGATGTTCAGCGTGTTGACCTCGTACATGACGATGTCGCGCGAGGTGATCGGGCTGACCACGACGGCATGGTCGCGCCGGCCCATCGCGGTGTCGGTGTACCAGAACCAGTTGGTGTTGCCCGTGACCTGGTAACGGGCGGAGAGGCGGTAGGCCCCGGTCTTGTTGGCCTGAAGGGTCAGGCTGTACTCGCGGTTGGCCACGTTGGTATTCATCGGCCAGGCGCGGAAATAATAATTCAAGTCGGTGGCGTTGATGGAATTGCCGGGACGCGGAAAAATGCCCTCTTCGGTAACAATGCCGTCGGCGTTGGTCCAGACCTGCGTCGCGCGATCACGGCGGTTGAGGTTGCTGAAGATCTCGACCTTGGTGATGTTGGTGACGCCGTTGGGCCGGAACACGATGTTGACCGGGTAGGAATCGCCGGCGATCTCATCGACGAAGAACTTGGTGGTGGTGTAGTTGGCGTTGATGCCGTTGACGGTCAGCACCGGAACATTCCAATTGAACGTGGCGATGAAGTTGTT
>CALBHI010000319.1 GCA_937894535.1 uncultured Verrucomicrobiota bacterium | reverse complement strand
TCGACACCCTCGGCGAGATCACCGTGCTCGCCGTGGCCGGCCTCGGTTCACTAGCCCTGCTGAAGCTGCGGGCCAAGTCGGGAGGCAAACCATGACCTCGCTGATCCTGCGTACCGCCGCGCGTTACCTGTTCCCGATCATCATGCTGTTCTCGATCTACGCCCTGCTGCGCGGCCACAACGAGCCGGGCGGCGGTTTCGTCGGCGGCCTGGCCGCGGCAAGCGCCTATATCCTCTACGCCCTGGCCTACGACGTCGCCGCGGCGCGCCACCTGCTGCGGATCGACAGCCGCACCGTGATCGCGACCGGCCTGATCATCGCCCTCGGCAGCGCCCTGGTTTCCGTCGTGCTCGGACAGCCCTTCATGACCGGGACCTGGGGCGAACTGGCCATCACCTCCACCTACAAACTGAAACTCGGAACCCCGTTGTTCTTCGACATCGGGGTGTACCTCGTCGTGCTCGGCGTGACCGTGACCATCCTGTTCGCGCTGTCCGACCAGGAAACGGAGGCCCGCTGATGGAAGCGATCCTCGCCGTGGTGATCGGCGTCCTCTACGCCACCGGGTTGTACCTGATGATGCGGCGCAACATCGCCAAGTTCATCATCGGCCTCGCCCTGCTCAGCCACGGGGCGAACCTGCTGATCTTCACCGCGGGCGGCCTCTCGCGCGGCCTGGCCCCGATTATCCCAGAAGGCGCCGAGGCCCCGGCCGGAATCATCGCCGATCCCCTGCCGCAGGCCCTGATCCTCACCGCGATCGTGATCAGCTTCGCCCTGCTGGCCTTTGCCCTCGTCCTGTTCCTGCGCACCCACCAGGAAATCCGCACCGATGACATGGAACGCCTGAGGAGCACCGACCGATGAACGCATGGCTCATCGCCCCGGTAGCGCTCCCGCTGTTCGCCGCGATCCTGTCGCTGGTGCTGCGCACCCGCATCCGCGCCCAGCGAATCGTCTCCGTGGGCGCCAACGCCACCGCCCTGGCCATCGCCCTGGCCTTGTTCAACGCGGTGCGCACCGACGGCATCCTCGTGCTGCAACTCGGCAGTTGGCCCGCCCCGTTCGGCATCACCTTCGTGGCCGACCTGTTCAGCGCCATCATGCTGGTGCTGTCCGGCCTGATGGGCCTCGCGGTCTCGGTGTACGGGCTGGCCACGATCGACGAGGCGCGCGAACGGCACGGTTACCACCTGCTGTTCCATGTCCTGATGATGGGGGTGAACGGGGCATTCCTGACCGGCGACCTGTTCAACCTGTACGTCTGGTTTGAAGTCATGCTCATGGCCTCGTTTGTCCTGCTCTCGCTCGGCGGTGAACGCGCCCAGCTCGAGGGGTCGATCAAGTATGTCGCACTGAATTTCCTCTCCTCCGCGCTGTTCCTCGCCGGGGTGGGCATCCTCTACGGCATCTCCGGCACGCTGAACATGGCCGACCTGTCCCTGGTGCTCGACCAGCCGGCGCACCACGGCATCATCAACATGGTCAGCATGCTGTTCCTGGTCGCCTTCGGCATCAAGGCCGCGCTGTTCCCGCTGTTTTTCTGGCTGCCCGCGTCGTACCACACCCCGCCCCACCCGGTGTCGGCCATCTTTGCCGGCCTGCTCACCAAAGTCGGCGTGTACGCCCTGATCCGCGTGTTCACCCTGGTCTTCCGGCAGGATGTCGATTTCACCCACCAGATCATCCTGATCCTCGCCGCCTTCACCATGGTCACCGGCGTGCTCGGCGCGGCCGCCCAGATGGACATGCGCCGCATCCTGTCGTTCCACATCGTCAGCCAGATCGGCTACATGGTGATGGGGCTCGGCCTGTTTACCGAACTCGCGTTGGCTGGCGCGGTGTTCTACATCATGCACCACATCATCGTGAAAACGAACCTGTTCCTGGTCGCCGGCGTGGTGCAGCGCCTGAGTGGCAGCAACGAGCTGAAGAAGATCGGCGGCGTGTACCGCGCCGCGCCTTGGCTGGCCGTGCTCTTCCTCGTGCCGGCCCTGTCGCTGGCCGGCATCCCGCCCCTCTCCGGATTCTTTGCCAAACTGACCCTGATCGTGGATGCCTTGCGCGGCGCTTCCTGGGTCATGGCCGCGGTGGCGCTGAGCGTCGGACTGCTGACCCTGTTTTCGATGACCAAGATCTGGAACGAGGTGTTCTGGAAACCGGCCCCGGAGGGAACGCAGACCCTGCCCCTCGCCGCGATCCCGCTCCGCGAGCGGATCGCCTTGCTGCTGCCGATCATCGTATTGGCAACCTGCACGGTCGGTATCGGCCTCGGCGCCGGGTGGATGTTCGATCTCGCCCAGCAGACCGCCGAACAGCTGCTCGACCCGCGTGACTATGTCAACGCCGTGCTCGGCGTGACGGAGGCCCCATGACCACCTTCCTGTTCAACATCGCCCTCGCCCTGCTGTGGTCGGTCCTGAACGGCGGCATCAACGACGCGAACCTGCTGGTCGGCTTCCTCGTCGGCTACATCATCCTCGGCACCATGCGGGTGAGCGGTCGCCAGACCAGCTACTTCGCCAAGGTAAGCCAGGCCGTCCGGTTCATCCTGGTCTTCCTGAAAGAACTGCTGGTATCCAGCGTGCGGGTCGCCTACGACGTCATCACCCCCTCGGATCATGCCAAACCCGGGGTCATCGCCGTGCCGCTCGATGCCGAAACCGACTCCGAAATCGCCCTGCTCGCCAACGTCATCACCCTGACCCCCGGCACGTTGAGCCTCGACGTGTCCCCGGACCGCAAAACCCTGTACATCCACGCCATGTTCATCGACGATCCCGACGCCCTGCGCCGCGAGATCAAGGATGGGCTGGAGAAACGCCTGCTGGAGTTGATGCGATGAATCCGGTTCTCGAATGGGGATCCTCGATCTCCCTCTACATGCTGCTGGTATCGATGGCCCTCGCCTTCCTGCGGGTGATCCGCGGCCCTTCCCTGCCCGACCGGATCATCGCCCTCGACCTGATCGCCTCGGTCGTGGTCGGCATCCTCTGCATCCACGCCATCCGCAGCAACGAATACGTGTACCTCACCGCCGGCATCGCCCTGGCCCTGATCGCCTTCATCGGCACGGTCGCGCTGGCCCTGTTCATCCGCCGGGGGGCTCCCCATTGAACGACCTCGTCACCAGCCTGCTCCTGCTCCTCGGCAGCCTCTTCATGCTGCTATCCGCCATCGGTCTGATCAAAATGCCCGACCTGTTCACCCGCATGCACGCCGCCACGAAGGTCGGCACGGTCGGGGTCAGCGGCATCGTGCTCGCCGTCGCCGTTCACTTTGAACAGATGAAGGTCGCCGCCCCTGCGCTGCTCATCATCGTCTTCTTCCTCGCCACCGCCCCCATCGCCGCCCACATGATCGGCCGGGCCGCCTACGAAATGGGCGTCGAACTGTGGAAAGGCACGGTGATCGACGAGTGGAAGACGCAGAAGAAGCCGGAAAAAAAACCGCCGGCCGGGTGACCCGGACCGGCGGTACGTTGGACCGGGCCCGGCGGCAGGGAAAGGCTTCCGCGCCTTCGCCCGCGCCGCAGTCCGGCACAGGTGGATCGGTTACAGCTTGACCCCGAGTCCGATGATCACGCCGGACATGCTGATGTCCAGTTCGTTGTCGCCGTTGCGGTCGCCATCCACCTTCCATCCGGACGTCCGGTAACCTGCGCGGATCATGAGTACGTCCGTGGGCATGTACTGGAAGTGCGGGAACAGTTCGTAGGCCAGGTCCGAATCACCCGCGCCGACACCGACCACCGGATTGAAACGCAGACCGTCGATCCGCGAGGGAAACACCGGAATGCTCGGCAGCACATAGAACATCGCATCGACCAGGTCCTTGTCGCGTTCGATCGTGGTGCCGTCGTTCAGCT
>CALBHI010000318.1 GCA_937894535.1 uncultured Verrucomicrobiota bacterium | reverse complement strand
CGATCCAGGCCGTCTACGTGCCCGCCGACGACTACACCGACCCGGCGCCGGCCACCACCTTCGCGCACCTGGATGCCACCACCGAACTGTCCCGCCCGATCGCCGAGCTGGGCATCTACCCGGCCGTGGATCCGCTGACCTCGTCCTCGACCATCCTCTCCCCCGAGACGGTCGGCCGCGAACACTACGACACCGCCCGCGGCGTCCAGCAAATCCTCCAGCGCTACAAGGAACTGCAGGACATCATCGCCATCCTCGGCATGGACGAACTCTCCGAGGATGACCGCCGCACCGTCAACCGCGCCCGCAAGATCCAGCGCTTCCTGTCCCAGCCGTTCCACGTCGCCGAAACCTTCACCGGCATCCACGGCGCCTACGTGGAAATCACCGACACCGTGCGCTCGTTCCGCGAAGTGCTCGAAGGCAAACACGACGACCTCCCCGAACAGGCGTTCTACATGGTCGGCCACATCGACCACGTCATGGAGAAAGCCCGCAAGATCAAGGCCGGATAACCGATCATGGCGACCTTCCACCTCACCATCGTGTCCGCCAACGGGAAAGCCTTCGAGGGCGACATCGAGTCCCTCGTACTGCCCGGCGTGGACGGCGACTTCGGTATCCTGGCCGGCCATACGCCGCTGATCGCCGCCCTACGCCAGGGCCTGGCCATGGTCATCCGCGACGGCCGCGAACAGGTGTTCATGGTCGGTGAAGGATACGTGGATGTCGCCAAGAACCGCGCCTCCGTCATGGTCGGCAACGCCCTCCCCGTGAAGGACCGCCCCACCGGCTACGATTTGTTGAAGCAACCCCACCCCTGGGACGCCGCCGCGGCCCTGCTGGAAACCTAGGAGATCACCATGGACCCGGTCGCCCTGCTGAAATGGCTTCACATCCTGTGCATGGTCGGCACCGTCGGCGTGCTGCTGGGCGCCCAGGTCTGCTGCGCCGCCGAACACCGCAACACCCCGGCCGCCTCCCGCGCCACCGCCCGCCTGGCCAACATCCTGCTCGGCATCGGCCTGCTCGCCGGGTTCGCCTATTATTTCCTCACCGGCGGCACCACCCGCGGCCCCCATTACAACGGCGTGATCGGCTTGAAGTTCGTCTTCCTGCTCGGCGCCGGCGCCCTCATCGGCATCAGCAAACGCACCGACCGTGGCGACAGCCTGCGCTGGATCGCTTTCGGCCTCCTGGTCAGCGCCTCCCTGTTTGGCGTCACCCTGACCGCCGTACCATGATGGAGCGCCTCAAGAAGAAGTGGGGCATCGAAAGTCCGTTCCAGATCATTCTGATCCTGATCGTCTTCTCCCTCGCCGGCATGGGCATCGTCGCCGTGCGCAACCCGCTGTTCCACTTCCTCGGCCTCACCCCGGAAAAACCGCTCTGGCTGAAGACCATCGCCTACCTCGTGTTCGTGTTCCCGATGTACCAGGCCTTCCTGCTGATCTTCGGCACCTTGCTTGGACAGTTCCGCTTCTTCTGGGAGAAGGAAAAGAAAATGGTTCAATGGATCGGCCGCAAAGTGTTCCGTCTCGCCTGATCCGGATCCGGACCGCAACCTGCACTTGCCGTCGCCGGAGCAAATCCGTATCGTGGCACCCATGACCGGATCCATCACGCAGGTTGCCTATCTCGGACCACGCGGCACCTTTTCCGAACTCGTCACCCGCAAACGCTTCGGCCGCACCATCGAACACGTACCCATCGCGGGCATCTACGAAGTGTTCGAATACGTGCGCGCCCACCGCCATGCGGTCGGGATCGTCCCCA
>CALBHI010000317.1 GCA_937894535.1 uncultured Verrucomicrobiota bacterium | reverse complement strand
GCCCTTTGGAGACGCCACCGGTGAGGAGGAGCAGGTCGCTGGTGGCGAGGGCGTCGCCGATGGCGTCGCGGGTGGCGTCGAGGTCGTCAGGCAGGTGGCGGATGGCGAGGGGTTCGATGCCGAGGAGGTGCAGGGCGGCGGCGAGGCCGGCGGCAGTGGAGGCGCGGCTTTGGCCGGGCGATGGGTGGGTGGTTTCGACAGGGACGATCTCGCTGCCGGTGGAGAGGATGGTGACGCGCGGGGTGCGGGCGACGCGGACGTGGGCGTGGCCGGTGGCGGCGAGGATGGCGATGCGCGGGGCGTCGAGGCGTTGGCCGAGGGAAAGCAGCAGGTCGCCGGCACGGCGGTCGGAGGCGCGGGCGTGGACGAAGGCGCGGTCGGTAAAGCGGGCGTCCGGCGCGGCGGTCACGGTGTCGCCGGAGCGGGTGGCTTCTTCCACGGGCAGGATGCCGGTGCCGGGCGGGACTTCAGCGCCGGTCATGATGGCGGCGCAACCGTGAAGGGGATCGCGCAGGGTGGTGGCGGGGGTGCCGGCGGGGAGGGTGGTTTCGAGGTGCCAGGTGCGGATGCCGGCCTGCCAGGCGGCGAAGGTGATCGCGAAACCGTCCATGGTGGCGCGGTCGATCGGCGGGTAATCGCGGTCGGCGGTGATCGGTTCGCGGAGTATCCTTCCGGCGGCCGCGGCGAGGGGCACGGTTTCCTCGGCGCAGGGCGGGACGTGGGCGAGGATGGTGGTGCAGGCCTGGGCGACGGAGGGAAGGTTCATAGGGCGGTGGGCTCAGCCGCCGATTTCCGACATCAGGCGGGTGCGGGGGATGATCTGTTCGGAGAGGCCGTGGCCCCAGGGTTTGAACCAGATGCTTTCGCGGAGCAGGGCGAGCAGTTCGAGGTCGGTTGCGCCGCCGCGCAACAGCGGGAGCAGGGGGAGTTCCTTGTCGCGCAAGAGGCAAAGGCGGAGCACGCCATCGGCGGTCAGGCGGGCGCGGTTGCAGCCGGCGCAGAAGGGTTGGGATACCGAGGAGATGAAGCCGATTTCGCCGGGCGCGTCGCCGAGGCGGAAGCAGCGGGCCTCGCCGTCGAGGCGTCCGTCGCGCAGCGGGGTCAGCGGGCCGAGGGTGGATTCGATGGTGTGGATCAATTCGGCCTGGGTCACGACGTGGCTGGATTGGAATCCGGCGGTTTCACCGAACGGCATCATTTCGATGAACCGGACCTGCCAGGGGTGGGAGAGGGTCAGGCGGGCGAGGGAGATGACGTCCTCGGTATCGTTCAGGCCGCGCACCGGGACGGCGTTGAGTTTGATCGGATAGCCGAGGTCTTCGGCGACCATGATGCCCTGCCAGACGTCATCCACCTGGCCCCAGCGGGTAATCTGGTTGAAGCGCTGGGGGTTCAGGGAATCGATGCTGATGTTCAGGCGGTCGAGGCCGGCTTCGCGCAGCGGGCGGGCGAGGTGTTTGAGCAACACGCCGTTGGTGGTCATGGCGAGGTCGCGCAGGCCGGGCAGGGTGCGGAGGTTGCGGACGATCTCGACGATGCCGTCGCGCACGGTGGGTTCACCGCCGGTGAGGCGGAACTTGGAAAAGCCGAGTTGGGTGAAGAGGTGGGCGATGCGGATGATCTCGTCGTTCTGCATGAGTTCCTCGCGCGGGCGGAACGTCATGCGTTCGGTCATGCAGTAGCGGCAGCGCAGGTTACACTGGTCGGTGAGCGAGATGCGGAGGTAGGTGATCGAGCGACCGTATTGATCAAGCGCCATGGTCAGGTCCCGGGATCAGGGGGTGCGGAAGAAGACCTCGACATCGAAGTCGTCATCGAACGGTTGGATGGCGACATCCAGCACGGTCAGGCGGCCTTCGATGATATCGAGGTCGTCGCGGTAGGTGCGGTCGCCCCCTTGCTCATCGAGGATGACGCGGTACAGGCCGGGAGGGAGGTCGTAGGCATTCTCGTCGAAGTCCTGCACGGTTTCGAACCGCTGGCCGTTGACGAAAACCTGGATATCGGAGGCGGTGGTGTTGTTGATGTAGAGGGCACCTTGACCGGGGGCGGGTCGGTAGTCCGGATCGTCGTCGTCACAGCCGACGTTAAACAGCAGGGAGAGTCCGGCGCACAGGCCGGTGGCGAGGAGTCGCAGTGGCTTCATGACCTCACTATAAACCGCGCGGCGTGGTTTACAACTGTTTCCGGTTTGGTGGGAGCAGGGTGTCGAGGGCGGCCCACACGGTGTCGGGGGCGAGGTGGGCGAGGTCGCCACCGGGGGCGGTGAGGACGTGCACGCGGGGGCCGCGGGGAGCCCAGAGGGTTGGGTTGGTGGGGCCAAATAGGGCGAGGGTGGGGGTGCCGACGGCGGCGGCGAGGTGGGTGATGCCGGCGTCGTTGCCGATGTAGGCGGAGGCGGAGGTCAGTTCGGCGGCGAGTTCGTCGAGGGGCGGATGGTGGTGGCGGGAAAAACCGGCGAGGGTACGTTCGAGGTCGGGGTAGCGTTCGCGTTCGGCGTCGCCGGTGATGAATACCGGGGTGAACGGGGTTTCGGTGGCGAGGCGGCGGGCGAGGGCGAGGTAGTGGGTCAGCGGCCAGCATTTGGCGGTGCCGCCGCTGCCGGGGTGGAGGGCGATCCAGGGGGTGGTGGCGGTGCGGCGGTGGTGCGGGGGGACGGTCAGGGATTCGGTGTGTTCGTCGGGATAAATGGCGAGGGAGGCAAGCGGGGCGCGGAAGTGGTCGATGGCATGGGTGGTGGTGACGAGGGGCGAGGCGGGGAGGTGAATCTTCACGCCGCAACGTTTCAGGTTGTCGGCGAGGATGCGCTGGGGGTCGTGGAGGTAATTGATCACGACATCAAACGAGGCGAAGTAGGTCTGATCGTCGTCATGGATGCGGGCGTTTTCGGCGAAGTAGCGGGCGATGCGGGCTTCGTCGAGCGAGCGCACGCGGTTGGCGAGGTCGAACCAGGTGGCGAGACGGGCGACGTGCGGGTAGCCGATGACCTCGATATGGGCATCGGGCCAGCGTTGGCGCAGGGCGTGGAGGGCGGGCAGGGTGACGATAAAATCGCCGACGGCACCGCCGCGCAGGACGAGCAGGCGGGCGGGGCGTACGGGATCAGCCATGGGTCAGGCCGATGGCGAGCATCGCGGCGGCGAGGGCGGCGGTGAGGAGGCCGGTGGCCAGCCGCAAGGCCGGGCGGGAGGCGATGGCTTCGGACCAGATGCGGAACTTGAAGGGGCTCAGGGTCAGCCAGATGCCGATGATCACGAAGGCATAGGCGGTGGTGACCAGTACAAAGCGGTCGGGGGTGGTGATCCAGCGGGCGGCATCGACCATGAGCACCGGGTACAGCATCAGCAAGCCGCCGAGGGCGCGGGCGGCGAGCAGGTCATCGAGGTATTGGACGATCAGGTAGTAGGTGACCGGGGTGATGATGTAGAGGAGGTTCTTGTACTTGCTGAAGCCGCCGAGGTTCATGTCGTTGACGAAGACGGCGGACCAGATCAAGGCGATGGCGGTGAGAAGCAGGCCGAGGGTGCGGTGGCGGGGGAAAGCTTTCTCGGCGGCGGCGAGGGACCGGGGGCGAAACAGGGCGGCGGCGGCATAGACGGCGAAGAGTACGCCGGTCAGCAGGTTCACCCATCCATAATCCTGTTCGGTCACCGTCATG
>CALBHI010000316.1 GCA_937894535.1 uncultured Verrucomicrobiota bacterium | reverse complement strand
CTGGTTCCATCCGGTCAGCGGCCAGGAAATGGAAATCCGAAGCGCCGGCCCCGACCGCGAGCTCTTCACCGCCGATGACCTGCCCGGCATTGATCGCGCGCCTGCTGATGAGCACAATGAAGAGGAAGATTTTTAACCACCCGCTTCGCTAGAGAAAGAGGAGGAAGAAGCGTGGTTAAATCAAGGAAACCCGCATATCAACGCCGTCATCGCGGCTCCGCGGGACGCGTCGCCCTACCCACCGAATCCATCCGGTCTGCGTAGCACGGTCTGTCGTAAACCATGCGGGCCTTGGACCGGGCCTGGTACATTTTTTCTTTGAACCCGCCGTCTTGAATAACATTCAGTGCTGGATGGGCCATGACTACTTTTGGATTGCTCCAGCTAAGCAGCAGCCTCGCCCCAATAAATCATCTTATCCGCGTCTATCCGTGTTCATCCGCGGTTAAATGCTTTCGTAGCCTCCCTTCGCCTTCTTTGCGCCTTATTGTCGGCCGTAGTTCTGTTTCAGAACGAAAGAGGATGCGTTAAAAAATATACCAATCAATGGCAAAACAAACCGCCCGGGGGCATGGCGGGATCGTCCTATATTCTCGGGAATCTCGGTGATCATACACTCGGTGGTCAGGAGCAGGGACGCGATCGAGGCGGCGTTCTGCAGGGCGGCCATGAACCGAGAACAGCGCGACCCATAGTCAATAGTGAATGCCTGACCCTGCTACCCCTTAAGGCGTTTTCATCCCTCCGTCTCTTCTGCCTCCTCTTCCTCTAGCGAAGCGGGTGGTTGATTTCTTCTTCCATCCCATGGAAAACAATCCGGCCGGTTATCCAAGGACTGGACCGCCGCCTTGACACACGTACAATGGTCACACATAGTATGTGTGTTTCTGGAGTATACGCATGAAAAACGTGACCCTTGCCATGGACGAGGATTTGCTGGAGGCCGGACGCGCCTATGCCCGGGCGCACAACACGTCCCTGAACAACCTGATCCGCGAATCCCTGCGCCGGACGGTGATCAAGGAAACGCGGGCGACCTGGGCGGCCGACTTCCTCGCGGTGGCCGACAAGGTCAAGGGCAACTCGCGCGGCAAGACCTGGAAACGGGAGGACCTGTACCGTGGCTAAACGCGGCAAGGTCTTCATCGACACCAATCTCTTCGTCTACGCGCTGGACCGGCGTGTTCCCGCCAAACGCAAGGCGGCCGCGAAGGCCTTGCGCACCATCGAGGAACAAGGCAACGGCGTCATTTCCACCCAGGTGATCCAGGAGGCCTACGTGGCCGGTACCACCAAACTGGGCATCCAGCCGCACGACATGAAGCAGGCCATCGCCTCCCTGCAATCGCTGGAAGTGGTGCAGATCGACGTCGACCTGATCCAGGCCGCCATCGATTGCAGCATCCTGAACCGGCTCTCCTTCTGGGATGCCCTGATCATCGTCACCGCCGAGAAGGCCCGCTGCACCGAACTGTGGACCGAAGACCTGAACCCCGGCCAACTCATTCGCGGCGTGCGGATCCACAACCCGCTCGCCTGAACCACGTACCCGCGGCGGTATCGCCAAATCACGGCGTGATCAGTTTCGTCCCCGCTACGCTCATCAGGATCAGCAACATATCGTTGATGATGTGCGCGCCCGTGCTGACCCACAGGTTTTTGGTTTTGATGTAGGCCAGCGAAAGCACCAGGCGCGCGGTGCCGATGATGATCACGCATTGCGCGACATCCCAGTGGTAGGTAGGCAGGTGCAGCAACCCGAACAGGATCGCCGAGCCGAGCCAGGCCAACAGCAGGGCGGCGGAGCGACCCAATCCGGCGCGGGTGACCAGCACATGCAGGAGGGCCAGCATCGGGATGATGGTCAGCACCTCCTCGCCCACCAGTTGCACCGCGGTTTTGGACAGGAAGATCGCCAGACCGGCGGGCGAAAGGTTGCCGGCCAAGGCCACGGCCGGATTGGCACCCGCACCCAGGGTGGCGCGGACGATTGCCCCGACGGACATGGACACCACGATGTTCAGCAGCGCAAACAGGATCATGAGTTTGAGTTCACGCCAACCGACCGGGCCGAACAGGGATCCCGCATGGCCCCGGCTCACCCAGGCCAGTCCGGCCAAAGGGATGAGCGTAAACAGAATGGCCGGCACAAACGTGCCCGGCTCGCCACCCGGCCAGGGGATCGGTGCGATCAGCAAGGCAAACGCGAGAGTGGTCAACACCAACAGAAAGCACCACTGCGCACCGGCCAAGGCGACCGGTTCGCCCCGGTAAAACGGGAAGTCACGCCCGGAATCTTCAGGAAGTTTGATCATGATTGCCGCACCCTAGTCCTTTTCGTTTCCACCGGCCGGGAGATCCTTCATCAACCGCGCCACCGCCGCGTCCAGTTGCGGATCACGGCCGGCCGCCACATCGTCCGGCGTATTGTACACAAGCAACTCCGGCACGGTCTCGTGGTTTTCGAACCAGCCGGTCGTGCGGTCCTTGGCACCCAGTTGCGGGATACCGTATTTGATGTTGCCGTTCAGCAACAGCATCCACCAGACCGCGGTGCCGGTGCCGGGCACGCGGGCGCCCACCACCGGGCCGATCTTCAAGCGTTGATAGAGGTGAGGAAAAATACTGCCGTCGGAATAACTCGCCGCATTGGCCAGCAGGATGCTCGGCTTGCCCCAGCGATCAGCGGGAATCCGGCTGGCGTGGAAACCATCCCGTGCACGGAAGTCGGCCGCGACCTCACCGGTGAACAGCGTGACCAACTGGTCGTGCAGGTTGCCGCCTCCGTTGTAGCGGATGTCGATCACCAGCCCGTCCTTGTCCCGGCCCTCGCCGAACACGTAATCCACGGCCCGCTGGTAGTTTTCACGGTTCATGAACGACAAGTGGAGATAACCGATCCGGCCGCCGGACAATTCCTCGGTGCGTGCGCGGCGACGCTCCACCCATTGATCCGCGGTCAGTGCCTTCTCCGCGGCAAGACTGACCGGCGTTACGACGAACCGCTTCAGGCCGGAGGCTCCGGGGTCCATCACCGCCAGTTCCACCGGCGAGCCCGCCTTTCCGTTCAACAGCGCATGCAGGTGTTCGTTGTGAAGCACCGGTTCGCCGTCGAGCTCCGTGATGACCGAGCCGGGCGTCAGCCGGTGCATGGACAGGTCGCAGGGTCCACCGACCAGCACCTGCTGCACCTTCACGCCGGGACCGTCGTGGCGGGGATCTTCGTAGATGCCCAGCGCCGCCGTGGCATCGGCGAGATCCGGCGGGTGCAACCAGTAGCAGCCCATGTGCGAGGCATTCAATTCCCCGGCCATTTCGCCCAACACATCGCAGAAGTCTTCCCATTGCTGGAGCCCGGGCAGGTAGCGTACATAGTCGTCGCGGATCGCATCCCAGTCGCGGCCATGCATGCCCGGATCGTAGAACTTGGAGTAGGTCATCTGCCAGACGTGCTGGAACAGCCAGGCCATCTCGCCGCGCGGATCGTAGTCCATCGGCGCGGTGAACGGAATCGCGGTGGTGCGTCCATCGTCCAGCAAAATCCGCTCCAGCCCGGCTGGCCCGACCCCGAACAGTGCGGTGCCTGCGTCGTCCATACTGGCTGACGCGACGGTCATGGGGCGGGTAAAGATCGGCGTAAAGGATTCCGTGGCGATTCCCACGCGGTACCCCACCATCTGGCCCAGCCCGTTGATGCCCACCAACAGCACCTCGCGGCCGCCGGGCAGAGGTTTCAGGTATACGATCTGCTCCAGGGAATAGGGGGTGAGGCGGGTGATGCGATGCCGGATGCCTTCGGTCTGCGGCTGCCACGCGGTATCGATCTGGTTTGTAGCGGTAGACCGTGCGGGCTCGGTTCCGGAAAGGGTCAGCTTGAAGGCCGCATAAGCCTCCTCGGTGAGGTGGGCGATGAAAAGGTCGACCTGGCCACCCGTGCCATCCGGACTGCGCAACCCTTCGCGGTCACTGGTCCAGAGAACCGCCTGGCCGTCGGGGAGAAATACCGGACTCATGTTGATGTAGCCACTGCGGGACAGGTTCACCGGCGGGTTTTCTCCGCTGGCATCACACAAAGCAATGTCCATATCACCCGCGATGGACCCCACGGTGGAGAGGATGAACCGGCCATCCGGCGACCAGGCGAACTGATGGTCGCCGTCCAAGTAGCTGTACACCGATCCCGGCGGCAGGGCTTGCCTCGTGGTGGCGTCGTCGCGGTCCCACACGGTGATCCCGTTGCGGTTCTCGAGGTAGGCGATCCGTGTTCCATCCGGAGCGTAGGCCGGGAACAGCAGGTCCACGGAGCTGTCGACCAACCTGGCTTCCTCCAGTTTACCCGGCGACGCAAAGCCGGCACGTCCCTCCGGCAGGGCCGTCTCGTAGATGTGCGATACGCCGTCGCGTTCGCTGACATAGAGCAGGCGGCGGCCATCCGGACTGAAGCTCACGTGTTGTTCGAAGGCCGGGGTGGTGGTGATCCGGCGGGAACGTCCGTCGGCTGTGGACACGACGAAGATTTCGCCCCGCGCCACCACGGCGACCTCCGAACCATCGGGCCGCACTGCGATCTCCGAGGCAAATCGGTTGGCAAGGGCGGAAAACGCGCCGGACACCAGGGGCGACTGCCGGATGCGGATGTCCACCTTTCCTGGCGCACCGCCCGCCGCGGGAATCCGCCAGATTCCGCCGTCATACGCATAGACCAGGGTGCCATCCCGCGCCACGCTGATGAAGCGGACCGGCCGACCCTCATGATCCGTGATCGGCCGGGGCTGGGCATCCGGCTCGAGTCCGCGTTGCCACACGTTGAAACTTCCGCCGTCCTGTTCGCTCAGGTAATAGACACTCTTGCCATCGGGCGCGAAGAACCCGTCCCGATCCTCGCCGCGGTGGGTGGTGAGTTGGCGGTGACGGCCGCTGGCGAGGTCATATAGCCACAGGTCACGGGTGCCATCGGAAACCGCCCCTTTGCGCCACTCGTTTTCATAAACGAGCCGGTTGTCATACACCAAGGTCGTGCCGTCCGGACTAACCGCCACGTCAAGGGCAGGCGTGGGCAGGACCAGCGTCACCGCGCCACCCTCGGTCGGCACGGTGTACAACTGTTGACTACCGGCGAAGTCACCCACCAGCTCGGATTCCGGACGTCCGAGCCGGGCCGAGGCGAAATAAATGGTGCGGCCATCGGCGGAGAACGCGAAGGGAAGATCGTCCGCCGAATGACGGGTCAGCCGCTGCGGCGTGCCGCCTTCGACGGGAATCAGAAAGACATCGAAATTGCCGTTGCGTTTGCTGGCGAAGGCGATGGCCGTGCCGTCGGGCGACCACACCGGGCGGGTCGAATAGAACTCCCCGCTGGTCAGCGGTGTCGCTTCCCCACCCTGTGCCGGCACTAGCCAGAGCTGCCCGCCCGAGGTGAAGGCGATGGATTGTCCGTCGGGGGAAATCGCCGGATACCGCAACCAGGCCGACGCTTCGGGTGAAGGCACGGCAGGCGCGTCGGCCCGGACAAGAACCACCGATGCCGCGAACACCAACCCACCAACCAACCTGCAAACAAACCGCTTCTGCATCCGGAGCCTCCGTTTCCACCTGACCGCCCAGTATGGGGTC
>CALBHI010000315.1 GCA_937894535.1 uncultured Verrucomicrobiota bacterium | reverse complement strand
CGGCACGCCGGTCGCCGCGAAGTTCATCAAGGAAGTCGACTCGCACGGCAACGTGCAGTTGAGCGGTTCCGGTGCGCTGGGCGACCTGCTGGCCAAGGAGATCAAGGAGAAGGCCAACATCTCGCGCGTCCGTGCCGACACCTTCGGCTACCTGCAGCGCTCCTTCGCCGGCCTCGTCTCCGAGGTCGATGCCAAGGAAGCCCGCACCGTCGGCCAGAAGGCCGTTCAGGCCGCGGTCGCCGGGAAATTCTCCAGCGGCTCGATTGCCATCAAGCGCAAGCCGGGCAAGAAGTACAACGTATACTACGAACGCGTCGAACTGCGCCAGGTGTCGAAGGAAACCCGCCACGTGCCGGACAACTTCATCAACAAGGACGCCAACGACGTCACCAAGGCGTTCATCGACTACGCCAAGCCGCTGGTCGGCAAGCTCCCGGTCATCGGCCGCTTCAAGGGCGTGAAGGTGCCGAAGGCGAAGTAGTTCGGGGGACACAACGTCCGAAGCAACGCGCGAGGGTCATGCCGATCCTCGCGCGTTTTTTGTTTTTACCACGGATGGACACGGATGAACACGGATGCGGAGGCTGTGAAAATGCGGGGTCGGGGATTCATCGAGGAGAAGAATGGTTATCCCGCGAGGAAAAGCGTGATCGGGAACTGCGACCCGCCTACACGGTTACATCCGTTTCCATGGGAATGCCGTTGATTGATCTTTCGGATCGTAACGCCTTGTGCGGAATCACGGATGACTGATCGCGAGCAACCCGCGTAAGGATGCGTACGGTCAACCGGGGGAAGCCGCCATCCCTCGCCGCCTTTCCGCACCTGCGACCATGGTCGCTACGATTCCCCACTTGAGGTGCTCATCCGTCCGGCATAACGTTCCGCAAAAGGAAACTCCATCATGACATACCGAATCGTTTTGTTTTTTCTGACCTTGTTGTTGGCCCCGCGGTTGTTTGCCGCGGACGGGTTCGTCGGGTTGCGGTTGTCCTCGCCGCTGATCGCCAGCGGAACGGCCGGGGTGAAGTTCGGGGAAGCGGACGGCGGGATGCGGCCGGTGATCCAGGCCGAGGCCGGCGTGGGCGGCGGCAAACTCGCGGTCGGGCTCGACGGCACCGGCCAGGGTTCTTTCGGCCTGGGCATCAAGGCGGCCATGCTACGCACCTGGTTCGAGCCGATTGACGTGGACGAGGACCAGACCTTCCTGGGCGTCGAACTGGAGGCGAGCATCCAGCGGTTGCTGCTCAGCCTCGGCGGGTACCGGCGCATTTCCGACGGCGACGACGATTGGATCGCCTCGACCGGCATTGGTTTCCTCTTCTGAGGACCTTGGCCCGATCCGCGCCGCGGCGTCCATCGCGGCATGCCGCCCGTATCTTGTTGCGGAGCAGCCGCCAAAAGCCTATAGCCTGTGCTTACCGCGACGGCATGAAGCCGTTGATGGATCAAACACCGGGAGCCCATCATGAGCAAGTCGCACGACACGAAAAAAGCATCGAAAAAAGCACCGCAGAAAACCTTGGCGGAAAAACGCCTGGCCAAGAAGGAAAAGAAGAAAAACAGCGCCGCCGCCTCCTACGGCGTGTAATCCGGTATCCGGTTGGATCACCCCTGCCCCTGAACGCCATGTTCCGTATCCTTTCGCTCTGGTGGTTGCTCGGTTCCGTGGCCGCCCACGCCGCGCCGTTGATGGTCGGTTATTTCCACAACTGGACCGGGAAATCGACCGAGTACATCCGGTTGCGCGACGTGCCGGCGGTGTACAACCAGATCAACGTGGCCTTCGCGGTGCCGGATCCGAAGGGCACGGGGGCGATGGTGTTCGCGCCGAAGAAACAGCCGCCCGAGGAGTTCAAGCGCGACATCGCCTACCATCAGGCGCGCGGCACACGGGTGCTGCTGTCGATCGGCGGCGGCAACCATCCCGTCGTGCTGAACTCGCGCAAGCAGGGACAGGCGTTCGCCCGCAGCCTGATCAACCTGATCGAGCAGTACGGGTTCAACGGCATCGACATCAACCTCGAGAAACATTCGCTCGTGCTCGACAAGGGCGACACCGATTTCCGCCGCCCCACCACCCCGCGGGTGGTGCATTTCATCGAGGGCATCCGCACCGTAGTCAACCAGTACGACCAGACCTTCGTGCTCAGCGCCTCGCCGGAAACCCAATTCCTCACCGCCGGCCACAAACGCTACGGCGGCGAATTCGGCGGCTACCTACCGGTCCTGCATGCATTGCGCGATGTGCTCGATGTCGTGCACATGCAGTATTACAACTCCGGCACGCAACTGGTGTACGACGGACGCGAGATCAACGAAAAGGGCCTGATCGTGACCAAGGGCACACCGGACTTCGTGGTCGCGCTGACCGAGATGCTGATCCTCGGCTTCCCGGTCGGGTTGAACCCCAAGAACGTCTTTCCCGGCTTCGGCGCGGAAAAAATTGCCATCGGCCTGCCCGCCACCCCGCGGGCGGCGAGCGGCGGCGGCTACCTCACACCGGCGCAATTGCAGGCGGCGATGCACTACCTGCTCACCGGAAAGCCCACCTACAAAACCGCCTACCGGCTGCGCCAGAAGGGCGGCCACCCGAAACTCGCCGGCCTGATGACCTGGTCGATCAACTGGGACGCCTCGCGCGACGGCGGCACGAAACCCTACGCCTTCGCCCACGAGGCGGTGCGGTTGTGGGGCCAGGAGTTCCGCTGACCGGGTCCGTGCTTGCATGCATGCTCCGGGCACGACCGTGTGTGCCCCCTCGCCAGGGAAGGACTCCGCCCGCCACACCGCAGCCCGGCCATGGCGGGCTAACGAGAATCGAATCTTGATTCCTCCGTCTTTTCCCGTAGGTTCCTCGCGCAAGGAGATTGAACATGCATGTGATGTTACGATGGATCGCGGTTTGTTGGATGGTAGCGGCGTTGGCGGTGCAAGCCGCGGCACCGGGCATGGCGTTGATTCCGGCCGGTTCATTCGAGATGGGCGATGCCCTGGGCGACGGCACGGCCGCGGAGCAGCCGGTGCATACCGTTACCCTCAATGCATTTTATATCGATCAGACCGAGGTCACCATCGACCTGTGGCGTTCGGTGGCCACGTGGGCGGCGAGCAACGGCTACGACATCGGTCCGGGCTCGGCCAAGGGGCAGAGCGAAGGCCTGCCCGCGCACAGCGTGACCTGGTTCAGCGCGGTGAAATGGTGCAATGCCCGCAGCGAGATGGAAGGCCTGCAGCCGGTGTATTTCGTCGATGATGCCCAAACCGAGGTCCTGCGCACCGGCGCGGCCAACCTTCAGAACGCGCAGGTCAACTGGTCGGCCAACGGCTACCGGCTACCGACCGAAGCCGAATGGGAAAAAGCGGCACGTGGCGGGGCCAAGGGCAAGCGGTTCCCCTGGGCCGATGTCGACACCATTGACCACAGCCGCGCCAACTACATCAGCCGCACCAACGACGCCTTCGATGTCAGCGGCACCCGCGGCCACCACCCCGGCATCAAACCGCCGGGGGGCAGCCCGGTGCGGATGTTCAAGCCCAACGGGTACGGCCTGTTCGACATGGCCGGCAACATGTGGGAATGGTGCTGGGACCGGTACCTGTCCGAGTATTACGCAACCTCTCCCTCCGACAACCCGCGTGGCCCCGAACAGGGATCGGGCCGGGTGCTGCGCGGCGGAAGCTGGGACCGCGCGGGATTCTTCTGCCGGGTCTCCGGACGCAACAACGCCACCGCCGACAACACCTACACCCGCATCGGATTCCGGACGGTTCGGTCCGCCCCGTAAATCCTTGATCAGTAGCCGTATAGGGAACAGCTCGACCGGCCACCCAAAATCCCCGGTTGTTTGATTGACAGACACCGAGGATTCCCCTATTTTCACCCCCCTGTTTATCGAAAGAGGGCATCATGGAAGCTTATGCAGTCATTGAAACCGGTGGCAAGCAGTACCGGGTTCAGAAAAACGATTTGTTTGACGTCGAGTTGCTGGAAGGCGAAGCCGGCACCAAGGTTACGTTGGATGCGGTGTTGGCCATCTCCAACGGCAGCGAGCTGGTGGTCGGTTCCCCGACCGTGGCGGGCGCCTCGGTCACCGCCGAGATCGTCGAGCAGCACCGCGGTCGCAAGACCGTGGCGTTCCGCAAGAACCGCCGCAAGGGTTTTCACAAGAAGATCGGGCATCGTCAGGAGTTGACGAAGATCCGCATCGAGGAAATCAAGGGCTAAGCTAGCCCGGAGGATACCGTCATGGCACATAAAAAAGGACAAGGCTCTACCAAGAACGGCCGCGACAGCAATTCGCAGCGCCGCGGCGTGAAGGTGTTCGGCGGCTCGAACGTCATCACCGGCAACATCATCGTCCGTCAGGTCGGCAACAAGTTCCACCCCGGCAAGAACGTCGGCCAGGGCCGCGACTTCACGTTGTTCGCGCTGGCCGATGGCGTGGTCGAATTCGACCGCGACGGCCGCCGCGTCAACGTGCGCGCATTGCAGACGGCCTAACGATCCGGATGGCGCCACAAACGCCCTCCGATGACCGCCTACCATGGCGAATCCCGCACCGGGGTTCGCCATGTTGCGTTTCAGGGGCATGAACAACCACGGATGGACACGGATAAACTCGGATTGAACATACCAGAGCACGCTGATACATGTTGTAGCAACGCCCAACGTGCAACCACCAAGAAAACTTTTTGCAACAGCAACACGTAACGTGCTCAATGGATAGAAAGCTACCTCAGCAATCATCCGTGTTGATCGGTGTCCATCCGTGGTGTACTTCGGTTCCTCCTCCTAAAAACAGCATCATCTGACATGAAAAGCATCGCCTTCAAAGACCGCGTCAAGGTCCAGGTTTCCGCCGGCAACGGCGGCGACGGCTGCGTGTCGTTCCGCCGTGAAAAATTCGTCCCGTTCGGCGGGCCGGACGGCGGCAACGGCGGGCACGGCGGCCATGTGATCCTGCAGGCCAGCAAGGATGTGGACTCGCTGGTGCATTGGTATTACCAGCCGATCCAGAAGGCAGGCCACGGCGGCAAGGGCAGCGGCAACAACCGCACCGGCGAAACCGGCGACGACCTGGTGATGCCGGTCCCCTGCGGCACCGTGGTGTTCCAGATTCCCGATATCACCCCGCACGACCCGCTCGACTTCGAGAAGGATCCGGAGGTAAAACCGGAGCCGGTCGAGGAGACCCGCACCTACTTGGGCGAAGTGGTCAACGACGGCGACACCTTGCGCGTCGCCACCGGCGGCAAGGGCGGTCGCGGCAACCTGTCCTACGCCTCGTCGACCAACCGCGCGCCACGCGAATTCCAACCCGGCACCGAGGGCGAACGCCGCCGCCTGCTGCTGGAACTGAAGCTGGTGGCCGAAGTCGGACTCGTCGGCTACCCGAACGCCGGCAAGTCGACC
>CALBHI010000314.1 GCA_937894535.1 uncultured Verrucomicrobiota bacterium | reverse complement strand
GATACGCATGGCACAACTCCCCCTCGCGCGCGAAGCGCTCACGGCATGCCGCGAAAAACTGGGCGCATTGCACCGGGACGACGAACCGCGGATACCCCGCCCGCAACCGGTCGATCACCCGCGGATTCTTTTCCTCGTAATCCACCACGTCCTGCCAGGCCGGCAGGCATACCGAATTCGCGTGGGCCGAATCCGGCAGCGGCGCGCCGAGGTCGTCGGCCCGCCACTTCGGGTCGGTCAGTAGTGGTTCGTCGTGTACCGGTTTCATCGTGTCGTCCAGATCAAAGGCGCACCACCCTAACGGTTGCGGCTTGTCCGCGGCAAGAACGATGTGTGGCACGGCCGGTCTGGCCACGTTTCTTTACTGACGAATCACCGTCCACCCGGTATGACTATGACACACAGCTGCTAGCGCGCGAGGAAACGTATGACTGTCTTGGATGTCCGGTTCAGCGATTGGATTCAAAAAGGGTTTGCCCTGTTCTCCACCCATGCCTCGATCCTGCTGGTCAGCGGCCTGGTGGCGGTGGCGATCTCCGGAGTGACCCTCGGCCTGCTGACCGGTCCGATGCTCGCCGGCATGGCGGTGATCGTGCTGAACCTGCAGGATGAACGCCTGGCCCGGCCGACCCTGAATGAATTGTTCAAGGGATTTGACCACGTCATGGCCACGATCCCGGTGACCCTCGGCCTCTATGCCCTGGCCGCCCTGCACTGGGTGGTCAGCCATCTTCCCGCAATCGGTCAGGTCGTCAGCACCGTGGCCCTCAGTGTCGGCGTGGCCCTCGGCACGCTTTCGGTCTTTCATCTGGTGGCCCGACGCGTTGCCCCGCGCCAGTCGGCGCCGGTCTGGTGGAACCTCTTTGCCGCGAACTGGGGCCCGCTCCTGGGCTTCTTCATCCTCACCGCCCTGATCGGCGGGGTGGGGGCGGTATTGCCCTATGGTATCGGCCTGGTCGTCACCGCGCCGCTGTACCTGTGCATCACCGGGGTGGCCTACCTGGCCATCGCACGGCAGAGTGTCGAGTTGTAATCATTCGGATCGGGGGATGTTGGCATGATGAATGGAGTGCGCCGTGGATGCAGGCTGGTCGGCCTGCTGGTCGTGACCGCCGGGATAGGGACGGCCGTAGCACAGGAAACCCCGTCGCGGATCGACGTGGGACCGCCACAGGGTGTCACGGTTTCGGTGTATGACTCCGGGTTGGGCATGGTCAATGAAGCCCGTCGCGTCACCATGCCCGCCGGGGAAAGTGACCTCGTGATCAGCGCCCTGCCGAGCCGCATCGTCCCGGCCAGTGCATCGTATGGCGCCGCCGCACGCGCCGCCCCCTTCGATCTCCTCGAGCAATATGTGCAGTACGACCTCGCCGACCGGCGCTCCTTGCTGCGCCGGATGATCGGCCAACCGGTGGTTGTCCAGCAGGCCGGCACCGCCCGGGAGGGTATCCTGCTCGCCGATGCCCTGGCCCCGGCCGACGATATCCCCGTCCGCTCCCGCGACGGGAAAAACCTCTGGATGATTCCGGTGGATACCGTCGATGCCGTGACCTTCCCGTTTGGCCGCGACCTGCTCGCCGTGGAACCACGCCTGGTCTGGCGCGTTCGAGCCCGCCAGGAAGGCCCGCAGAACTTCCGCCTCGCCTACCAGACCGAAGGACTTTCCTGGAAGACCTCCTATGAACTGATGTTGGCCAGCGGTTCCATGCAGGCTGATTTCGCCGCCCGGGTTCAAATCGACAACACCTCGGGCGGGCGCTACGAAAACGCCCGCGTCCGTTTGTTGCTGACCGAAAAAGGCATGACCTCGCCGATCCTGCCCAACGAAACCGAAACCCAGGTCGTCCGTCCCGCCCTCCGGTACCAATACGGCGCTCGCGAGCCCAGTTTCGAGCGTTCGATCGCCGCCCTCGCCCCGATCGAGATCTACGAACTGCCCCGCACCGTCACCCTCGAGAACGAACGCCCGACCTTCGTCCAGCTCGTCCAGGCCAACGAACTTCCCGTTAAACGCTTCCATGTCTATGACGGCGTTCGCCTCGATCGTTTTCAGCGCAACCGCCGCACCGACTGGAACTACGGCACCGAATACCACACCATCGTGCAAACCCACGTGGAGTTCGAGAACCGCGAGAGCTTCGGCCTCGGTGTCAACCTCCCGCCCGGCTTGTGCCGCTTGTACCAGGTCCGCGCGGATGGCGCGGTGGACCTGATCGGTGAAGAACTCCTCCTGCCCATTCCGGTTGGCGGTACCGGCCACCTCCGCGTCGGACCGGCCCGCGGCCTGACCGGTGAACGCGAGCGCACCGGCTACGTCGAGGTCAAGCCGCACCACATCTACGAGGAAACATTCCAGATACGTCTGACCAACACCTCCGATGACCCCGCCGAAATCCGTGTCGTCGAACACCTCTACCGCTGGCCCGAATACGAGATCATCCGCGCCGACGCCGACTATGTGCAGACCCAGCCGCAGACCATCGAGTTCAAGGTCGAACTCAAACCCGGCGGTCGCCGCAGCATCAACTATACCGTCCGCTACACCTGGTGAGATGAACCTGCGCCGGCTGTTGCTGTTGCTGCTGGCCGTGTTGGCGGCGGACCCTGCCGTCCGCGCCGCGCCCGTGCCCGCCACCGTTAGCGGCCCGATGACGTTGCTCGTGGATGCCCACCATGCCGTCGTGCGCTCCATCTACACGGTAACCCTCGCCGATACCAATGGACGGGTGCGCATCGACGACATCCCGCCCGAGGCGGACCTCTCCACCCTCTCCGTCATCGACCGCCGCCGTGAACTGCGCCTGCAAACGTGGTCGCGCGTCGCCGGAGCCCCCCGGCCGCCACCGATCGTCACCCGGGCCTCCGGCCGCCAGGTCACCGCCGACTGGAATCCCGAGCCCGAATTGGCCCGCCTCGATCCCGGCCTTGACCTCACCCTGCGTGTCCTC
>CALBHI010000313.1 GCA_937894535.1 uncultured Verrucomicrobiota bacterium | reverse complement strand
AATCATGCAGGTAACCAGGAACGACAAACCGGCAAGAATGGTCAATACCGACCCGATCTCCGGTTGCATTCCGCCGCGGTCTTCCCGCTGCTGTTTTAATCTGGCTTGTCCCATGAAACGTCTCCCTTTCGCTAAACTACATAGATCATGCACGCGGGTTTCCTGTTCACAACAAAAAAGGGCACGTATGCACGTGCCCCTTCCTGCCCGCTTGGATCAACCCAAGGTTACTCCTTGGCTGCTTCCTCGGTCTTGACGGGTTTC
The DNA here is from genome assembly GCA_937894535.1 of uncultured Verrucomicrobiota bacterium. GTDB lineage: Bacteria > Verrucomicrobiota > Kiritimatiellia > CAIVKH01 > CAIVKH01 > CALMUP01. Next base: position 1,642 of record CALBHI010000313.1, on the reverse strand, counting down.
GACTTCTTCTTGGCTGCGCCACCCTCGTCGGCCGCTTTCGGTGCAGGCAGGGAGTAGTTGACGAACTCAAGCAGCGCCATCTCCGAACTGTCACTGGCGCGTTTGCCGAGTTTGAGGATGCGGGTATACCCACCCTTGCGGTCGGCAAACGAAGGCGCAACCACACTGAACAATTCCTTGACCGAATCCGTGTCCTTCAACTTGGAGATCGCACGGCGACGGGCGGCCAACGAACCATCCTTGCCAAGGGTCACCATTTTCTCGGCGAGACTACGCGCGACCCGGGCTTTGGGCAAGGTGGTCTTGATCCGCTTGGACGTGATCAGGCTGCACACCATGTTGGCAAGCATCGCATCGCGATGCGAACTGGTGCGACCGAGTTTGACTGTACGTTTACGATGACGCATGGACGAACCTTAACCTTTCTTGGCGAGATCATCCGCGGCGACGGGCTTGAGCAAATCGGCTTCAAAGCTCATGCCCAGGCTCAGGTTCAGCTCTTCCAGCTTCGCCTTGATCTCATTCAACGATTTCTTGCCGAAGTTGCGGTACTTCAGCATTTCCGCCTCGGTCTTCTGCGCCAACTCGCCCACCGTGGTGATGTTCGCGTTGTTCAGACAGTTCGCGGCGCGGACACTCAATTCAATTTCATTGACGCTCATGAGGAGCTTGCGGCGCAGATCTTCGCGTTCCGCATCGACCTGCTTCTCGTTCTCCTCGAACTCAACCAGATCGCGATCCAGGCTGACGAACACATCCAGATGGTGGCGCAAAATGGCCGCCGACATGGTCAACGCTTCTTCCGGGGTCACCCGACCATCAGTCCAAATATCGATGACAAGTTTGTCGTAATCGGTGCGACGTCCGACACGGGTGCTGTCCACCGCGTACGCTACGCGACGAACCGGGGAAAACAACGCGTCGATCGGGATCAAGCCGATCTCCTGGTCAGGCTTCTTGTTCCATTCCGCCGGGCAATAACCACGACCGATCTTCACTTCAAGCTCGGCGCTGAATTTGCCGTCGGAATCCAATGTGCAGATGTGCTGATCAGGGTTCAGCACTTCAACCGTACCGTCGGTGATGATATCCTTGGCCGTGACCTCACCGGGGCCCGTCACGTTGATCTTCACGATCCGTGCATCGCGGCTGTACAGCTTCAGCAAAACCTTCTTGAGATTCAGGATAATGTCGGTGACATCTTCCACGACGCCGTGCAGCGAGCAAAACTCATGCATCGCACCGTCGATCTTGACCGAGGTGATGGCCGCACCTTCCAGCGAGGAAAGCAGCACGCGACGAAGCGAGTTGCCGATGGTCCGGCCATAACCGGCCTCGAAGGGCTCGGCGATGAAACGGCCGAAATGGGGAGCCGACTCCGACTCATCCTTGGTGATGCGCTTCGGCATTTCGAAGCGTCCGATTCTCTTAGGCATAACACGATTCTCCCAGAACCGGGCGTTAGCCGGTCCGTATGGTGATCTATTTTTTTACTTCGAGTACAATTCGACGATCAGCTGCTCATTCACCGTCGGCGCGATTTCTTCGCGAGTCGGGATGTGCGTGATCCGGCCTTCCAACTGGCCTTTGTCCAGCGCGATCCAGGCCACGATGCCACGGCTTTCCGCCTGCTCAACATACT
>CALBHI010000312.1 GCA_937894535.1 uncultured Verrucomicrobiota bacterium | reverse complement strand
GAGTGTCGGCCTCCGAAGCCGAAGGTTGTGGGTTCGACCCCCGCCGAGCGCACCAATTTCCATCCCCTAACCCTGCGCGCAAGATCGCGCCGCCTGCCAAGTTGTCCAACCGTTGGACACCACACGATGCGGTGTTTCCATGGATTGGACTGAATGAGGGTATGGCGTGTAGTGGCGAACGTCGTGTTTCACGCCGGTTGGACGTGGGGTTTGCGGCGGTGCACCCGCAAGACACGCAGCAGGAACATGGTCATGGACATCAGCAGCATCGTTGATGGCTCAGGTACTGCACTTGGTTGCGGATCCGGATTTGGATCAGGGTCTGGTTCAGGGTCCGGTGCCGGGGGTGGTGGACCGCTTCCCGAATAGTTATACGCGACGATCACCGAGCCGGACACGGTGCTCGGATCAATAAACTGTTGCGCACCGCCAAATGCGGAGGCCGTCACATACTGCAGCGCCTCAGCGGTTACCGTAAACGTGGCCGTGCCGTAAAAGGCATCGGCGTAATCGGTCACATCTTCGGTGCGACTGCCCGTGTATTTACCTCCGATGACCTGTGCGTAATCGCTCCCGCTGAAACTGAAGTTCGATGTCCCGCCTACTTCGGCATCGCCATCATCAGCGGAAACGCTGATGGCAATGTTTCCCGAGCGGGCTATCGCATTGACCAAATCCAGTTCTGAATCGCCGGTAATGTCCTCTGAGTAGAGGAATCCTTGTGACCCGAAGCGGACGTTTCCTGAAGCGCCTAATGTTCCATCGTTGTCGAAACGCAGGACGCCTCCATCACTGTACAGATTCAGCGTCAACGTCACGGAATTCAGCACACCCCAGGCAGGATTAAACTGATTGAATTCCAGAAAAAAGATGCCGGAAACTCCGGAGAAATACTCGGTCAACGTCAACAAAGCACCACGCACCGGTACGACACCCATGGCAAGGGCCGTCAAACAGGCCATCATGGTTTTTCTTGTGATCACGGCAACCGATTTTTCCTCTTCATGGTCAATCTAGTCTGTAAACCACCCGGAACCTCGGCTTCAAACGAATTAACTACCAGCTTCCGGGTACGGGGATGTAGTTGCCGGCGGTGAGGGCGAACGGATCTTGGAGGCATAAACCATCCCTCGCATGGATCGTCAGGGCGGTGTTTTGTGGTGCGATGTGCGAACACGGCGCTTGCCCCGGGGGAAGGGGTGGCTTATGAATGCGGCATGAAGCCAACCACCTCCCGCCGTGCCGACGGGCGCAAGCCCAACGAACTACGCCCGTTCAGCCTTCATCCCGGTTTCGCCCCGGCCGCCTTGGGGTCGGTGCTGGTGGCGATGGGCCAAACCCGCGTGGTCTGTGCGGTGAGCGTCGAGGAGGAGGTGCCGCGCTGGATGAAATCCTCCGGGCAGACCGGCGGCTGGCTCACCGCGGAATACAGCATGTTGCCGTACTCGACCACCGACCGGTGCCGCCGCGAAGTCACCTCGGGCAAGCCGTCCGGCCGTACCCAGGAGATTCAACGCTTGATCGGCCGGTCGCTCCGGGCTGTGGTTGATCTTGAAAAACTCGGATCGCGCACCTTGTGGGTGGACTGCGATGTGTTGCAGGCGGATGGCGGTACCCGCACCGCGTCGATCACCGGTGCGTTTGTCGCGTTGCGGTTGGCGGTGGATGCGCTGATGAAGCGGGGTGCGTTGAAGGAGGACCCGATCCGCGAGGCCGTCGCCGCGGTCAGTGTCGGGGTCGTCCATGGCGTGCCCATGCTGGATTTGTGCTACACCGAGGACCTCGCCGCGCAGGTGGATATGAACCTGGTGATGACCGCCTCCGGGAAATTTGTCGAGGTTCAGGGCACCGCCGAGGATCAGCCGTTCACACCGGATGAATTGACCACGATGCTCGAACTCGGCCGTGGCGGCATCCGGAAGCTGATCAAAGCGCAGCAACAGCGCTGATCACGCTGTCCGCACCACCCGCCGGCCTTCGATGGCCACTGCACCCCGCGCCACCAGGCCGATCGCCTCGGGGTAGGCCAGATGCTCCTGCTCCTGGATCCGCGCATGCAGCGTCGCCGGCGTATCGTCATCGTGCACCGGAACAGCGCGCTGCAGGATAATCGGACCGGTATCCATCCCGGCATCGACGAAGTGCACCGTGCAGCCCGCCACCTTGGCACCATAGGCCACCGCCTGCTCCCACGCGGCCAGTCCGGGGAAGGCGGGCAACAGCGACGGATGGATATTCAGTACGCGGTTCGGGAAGGCCTGGAGCAACCCGGGCTTCACGATCCGCATGAATCCGGCCAGCGCCACCAGGTTCACCCCGTGGTGGCGCAGGATGTCGATCACCCTTGCCTGCGCATCGCCGTCCAACTTGGTCTTGAACGGGGCCATATCCACATGGAATGCGGGTATTCCGGCGCGACGCGCCCGCTCCAGGATAAAGGCATCGGCCACATCGGACATCACGCAACCGACCTTGACCGGGAGGGAACCGCCGGCGATCGCGTC
>CALBHI010000311.1 GCA_937894535.1 uncultured Verrucomicrobiota bacterium | reverse complement strand
CGATGTAAAGCAGGCGGTTGCCTCCGAAAAGCTGGAGGGTGATCACGACGAGGAGGCATGCCGCAAGCCGGAAGAGGCCGGCGGCGTCGACGGTCAGGATGTCTCCGTAGAGGAAGCGGGGAAGGTCGCGGGTGATGCCCGGATTGCGGCTGATGATCGCCAAGCCAAATGCCACGACAGCGGAGAAGGTCACGGCAATCACGGTGTCGGTCGAGAGGGTGCTGGCGCGGCGTATGGCCATGATGGTGATGCCGACCAGCAATCCGAACAGGGGCAAGGTCCATTGCGGGTGGACGTGGAGGAGCAGGCTAATGGCGACGCCGGCGAACACCGAATGGCTGATCGCATCGGAGAAGAAGGCCATGCGCAATTGCACGGCATGGACGCCCATGATGGCGACCATCGGGGCCAGCAGCAGCAAGCCGGCCAGGGCCAATTGCATGAAGGTGTTTTCGAATCCGGCCAGCCAGGACATGGTCATCGATCACCGCCCTGGCAGGACACGTTCAACCAAGGGGCGGTGGCCACGCCCATATGGAGACCGAAGGCTGCGGAGAGGTGCTGGGGCACGAGGACATCGGCCGGTTTTCCCTCGGCGATGACCTTCCGGTTGAGCAGGATGACGTGGTCGGCATGATGGGTGACGGTAGCGAGGTCGTGGCTGACCATCAGTTGGGTGAATCCATGGCGCTCGCGCAAGGTGTCCATCAGTTCGCAGAGGAGGTGTTCACCGCGCACATCAATGCCCGCAGCTGGTTCATCAAGCAGGAGGAGGTCGGGTTCTTGCTGGAGGGCGAGCGCGAGCAGGACGCGCTGCCATTCGCCTCCGGAGAGTACGCCAAGGGGGCGTTTGGCCAGGGTTGAGGCATGGACGCAGCTCAGCCAGTGGAGGGCCCGGTCCCGGTGGATGCGGGAGATACCGCACCACAGGGGGCGGCGGGCATGTCCCATGACCATCAGGTCGAGCACCGTGATCGGCATACCGCGATCCACCGGGAGGCGCTGAGGGACATAGCCGATCCGGGGGCTGGTGTTCGCGCCCTGGCCGTTTCGCCGAATCGTTCCTTGGTACGAGATTTGTTCGAGCAGGGCAAGCAACAGGGTGGTTTTACCTGCGCCGTTGGGGCCGACGATGGCGGTGCAGATCCCTCGCGGGACGGAGGCTGAAACGGATTCGAGGATGGTCACTCCGTTCCGGGCAACATTCACCCGGTCAAAACTGACACAACAATCACTCACGGGTGCCCAGGGCATCCGCAAGGGCTTGAAGGTTGGCGCGCATGATGGTCTCGGTGTGGTCAGGAGGGGGCGCATCGGGGCCGGAGGCTCCGGGATCCAGCATGATGGCGGGGATGCCCAGTTCCCGGGCAAGGGTACGCCCGGAGCGGGAGTCGTACTGGGGCTCGAGGATGACGGCGCCGACGCCTGTGGCTCTTCCTTTTTCAATCAGGGCGATCATCTGGGCGGCGGACGGTTCCTGGCCGTGCGGTTGGGTGCTGGCAACGATTTCGATGCCAAGATCCCGGAAAAGGTAATCGAAAATTCCGTGGGGTTGGATCACCTTGCGGTTGGCGAGTGAGGCGGCCTTGCCGGCGAGTTCCTTGTGCAGCGCCTCCATACGGGTTGCGAAGGCGGTGGCATTGTCGTTGTATCGATCAGTGCCTTCGGGATCGATCGCGGACAATTGGCGGGCGATGGCGTGGGCGAGTTGGGCGGCCATGGCGGGGCTGGCGAACAGGTGGGGATTCATGCCGCCATGATGATGGTGGTGGTGATGGTCATGGCCGTGGCCCGATGCCATCTCGGGTTCCTGCACGGCGGGTTCGATGTCGCGGCCGGAGCTGTCCTGGAAGAAGTGGGCTTCACGTTCGAATTCAAACGGCAGGTGTTCGGTGAAGAAGACATAGGTGCCGGGTTCCTCGATAGCGATGGTGAAGGTTGTGGAGGGTGCATCCAGAGTGAAGTCGAGTTGATGCCGCGCACCGGGGTGCAGGACAGCATCTCCGCGTTGAGATGCCGATGGTTCGCGCTCCGCCCAGGCATGAGCTTCCGCGCGGGTGGACGCGATGGCTTCCGCGGGCGTGGTGTTCGCCTTAAGGATGGCCATGGCCATCCCTGGATCGGCGTACGCTCCGTCCACTTGGTCAAACCGCCAGGTATAGTTCCCGGCGGCGAGATCAAACACCCCGATCCATTCGTATGGTCCGACTTCATCGGTAGATTCCGCGATGTAGGGGAGCAATCCGGTGATGCCATCGGAGCTGTCGATGACGACGAGATCGGGGTTGGCGCGGTGAACCGGTGCGCCGAGAAATTCCTCCATGCCCAGCCCGTTGACCACCAGAATGTCGGCGGTGGCCAGTCGGGCCATGTCCTGCGGGGTCAGGGCTACATCGTGCGGGCAGCCGAGGGAGGCGGGTAGCAGCCGTTCCACGGTGAGGCCCTCGCGGCCTTCGGTTACCTGTCGAGTGATGTGGTGGATGGGGAAGGTGGTGCACAGGACGGTGCGGGTCGTCTCGGCCAATAAGCAAGCCGGCAGGGCAAGCGCGGCCAGGATCGTCGGGGCCATGCGTTTGAGTGAGGCGGTGCTCGGTGTCATGGGGAATTTCCTTTCGGTAGAAGGTCGAACGTGGACAGGTGGCCCGTGGAGGTGCCGATGGCGAGTTGACGCCCATCGGGTGACCAGGCGACGTGGGTGATTTCGCCTTCAAGTGGACCGGCGCTGAAAACCGGATCAATCGTGGCGGCCGGTTCCCACAGCACCACGCGTCCGTCCTGATAACCGGCGGCCAACCATAGCCCGACGGGTTGGTAGGCCAGGGTGCGTAGGGTGGCGGCTTGGTACTCCAGGAGCGTGGGGCTGCGTCCCTCGGGGCCGTTCGGTCCGTGGCAGTCCCAGACGGCAAGGCAGGGGCCGCTGCCGGTGGCGAGGTAGCGGCTGGTGGAATCCCAGGAGAGGGTTTTCACTTTGCCGGGAAACCCGGACATGCGCAGGTCGATGCCGCTAGCGGTGAACCAGAAATGGACGGTGGCGTCCTGGTCGCCGGTGGCGAGGAAGCGGCGGTCGGGGCTCCAACGGACGGTCAGGGAGGAGCCTTTCCACGGTTAGGTGCGCAGGGGCGTGGACGATGCCGGGGTCCATAACCAGAGGCCACCGTAGGCGGCACAGGCGAGGGTCGCTTCACCGGGTGCCCAAGTCAGGTCGGCGATGGTGGAGGGAAGGGTGCCGAGCGGGGTGGCTTCGGCGGATTCGCCGGGTCGGGCGAGCATGATGGTTTTGCCGGCGGACCAGGCGAGGTGGCGTTCATCCGGACACCAGGCGACGTGTTCGATCCACGGAGCACCGCCGGGCCATTGTTGCAGGATATGACCGGTATGGGTATCCCAGAGGATGACGCGTCCGTCTTGCCCGCTGCTGGCGAGGCGGCGGCCATCGGGATGCCAAGACAGGGCACAGGCACCGAAGGCATGGCGGTCAACGACGGGATGCGCGTTTCCGTGGGGTGCGGTGAACCAGGCGATGGTTCCGCCGATGGTGGCGGCGGCGAGCGTCCGGCCATCGGCGCTCCAGGCCAGGGCCTGGACGTAGTCATCCATCACGGTGTGCCAACGCGGCGCAAAGGAAAAGGCACGCTGGCGCTGGATCAGGCGAGACACGACTGGATGCCCTCGGTCAGTTCGCGGCGATCGAGGTTGCGGCCGATAAAGACGAGGGTATTCACCCGAGGGTCTGGTCCCCATGGGCGTTCGGGCTGAAAGTCGAACAGCATATGGACACCCTGGAATACGATGCGGTTGGGTACGTGGCGGATGCTGAGGACGCCTTTCGACCGGTAGATATCCGGTCCTTTGGTGGCCAGAAGGTCGCGCATCCACTCGTTCAATCGGTCCATGTGGAGATCGCCGGCGAAGCGGATGCCCACGGACGTGACCTCGTCGTCGTGTTCATGATCGGGTTTGTAGGTGGTTTCGAGGGCGGGGGAGCATGGTGCGTGTGGCGACAGCCATTTCATGGCGAACTCGTCCGGATGGTGCTGGGTGAACAGGGCGACGGTGCCGTCATGTTCGATTTCCACGGTGTAGCTTCGTCCTTGCGTACCCATGGCGAGGTCGTAGAGATGGACTCCGGGGGTAAGGGTTTCGGGTGATGCGACCGCCTCGTGGCGGCGGCCAAAGATCCGCACGGCGCGGTCGCGTGCCTTATCCAGGGCGGTTGCGGTTGCAGCGTCAACGGGTAGCATGGCGGCGAGCATCGATGGGTCCGGCCCGTCGCAAAAGGTCAGGGTGTAGGTGCCTGCGGTCAGCGTGTAAAGTCCGCCCCATTCAAACGGATATTCCGGTTCCAGGAAGCGGGGATCGGTTTGGAGGGCGCGTTTCACGTCGAACGCGCCGGTATTCAGTACGCGTTCGACCGGAACGGCGGCTTGGATGGTTCGTTCGATGCGGGCCTGGATGTTCATGCGACGGATCCGTTTCTCGAGGGCATCCAGGGCGGCAGCGGGTTCGAGGTCGCATTTGTTGAGCAGAATGAGGTCGGCAAAGGCGATCTGCTTCTGCACCTCTTCGCTGTCGGAGAGGTGGTGCAGTACGTGGTGGGCATCCACCACGGTCACGATGCCATCGAGGCGCAGGTGCTCGCGCATATCATCATCCATGACGAAGGTTTGCGCCACCGGGCCGGGATCGGCCAAGCCGGTGGTTTCGATCAGCACATAATCGAAGCGGTCCTTGCGCTTCATCAGGTTGCCGAGGATGCGGATCAGATCGCCACGGACGGTGCAGCAGATGCATCCGTTGTTCATCTCGAAGATTTCCTCGTCGCTGCGGACAACCAGTTCCTGGTCGATGCCGATTTCGCCGAATTCATTTTCAATGACGGCGATCCGTTTGCCGTGCTGTTCGCCAAGCAGGCGGTTGAGCAGGGTGGTTTTTCCGGATCCGAGAAAACCGGTCAGGATGGTAACGGGAATGCGGGAGTCAGGCATAGGAGTGGGGTTCTTTCTCGGTATTGATAAAGCATTATCAAAATATGTGGTGAGAGAGCAAGCCGTAATTGCGCATTCGTCATGCGTCTCGTCCTATCCTTGCGCGGAGATGGAGCAGGGGTGCTCTTTCTTCACAATCGCAGGTGGTTGGTTGCGAGGGTGTCTGGTAGGGTGGCCACCATGTCCAACCTGAATCAACAACCGGCGGTTGTTCCGCCTTCCTCCTTGTGGGCCTCGTTGCGCGAGGCGATCCGGGGGTCGGAGGCGGATTACACCCGGGTGCCGTTGCGGCGGGCGGTGTTGTTGCTGGCAATCCCGATGATGCTGGAGTTGCTGATGGAGTCCACCTTTGCCGTGGTGGACATCTATTTCGTGGGGAAGCTGGGCCCTTCGGCGGTGGCGACGGTGGGGATCACCGAGACGTTCCTGTTTCTGTTGTATTCGGTGGCGATGGGGTTGGCGACAGCAGTGACGGCGATCGTGGCGCGGCGGATCGGCGAGCACCACCGCGATGGCGCGGCGGTGGCTGCGGTGCAATCCATCCTGATCGGTCTGGCGGCCTCGTTGCCCTTCGCGGTGATCGGCATCGTGTATGCGCGGGAGTTGCTGGCGTTGATGGGCGCGGATGCCTGGGCGTTGGAGCATGGGTACCGTTACACCCAGTGGATGTTGGGGACGAATGTGGTGATCATGTTGCTGTTCATCATCAACGCGGTGTTCCGCGGGGCGGGTGATGCGGCAACGGCGATGCGGGTGCTCTTGGTGGCGAACGGGCTGAACATCGTGCTGGATCCGTTGCTGATCTTCGGGTGGGGACCGGTGCCGGCGATGGGCATCGAGGGCGCCGCGGTCGCGACAGTGATCGGGCGCGGGGTGGGCGTGTTGATGCAGTTGGTTGTACTGTGGCGCGGGGTGCAGCATATCCGGGTCGAGCGCCGGCATGTGTGCGTGGATGTCCCGGTGGCGCTGGGCATCCTGAAGACGTCGTTGGGTGGCATTGGCCAGATGATGATCGGTATGACCTCGTGGATTTTCCTGATGCGGATCCTGGCCGGGGTGGGAAGCACGGC
>CALBHI010000310.1 GCA_937894535.1 uncultured Verrucomicrobiota bacterium | reverse complement strand
CGGCCACCACCACCCCACCCGCCAACGCCGCCATCATCAACCAACCCGTATAGGTCTTCATGTTTTTCCTCCATCCGGTTCTAATTAAGATATATATGTCTTTAATTAAGGCAAAAAAAACTCAGTTGGCCAGGCGCAGCGTTCCGTCAGCGATCGGTTTGGCCAACTTGTCCAGCGTCGTACCCCGGAACATCCGTTGGATACGCGCCCGCTCCCGAGCCCACTGGGCATGCAGCGGGCACGGGGTGGATTCGCTGCATTCCTTCAGGCCCAATACGCAGGCGGTGAAGAGTTCGTGGTCCTCGATGGCCAGCACGACGTCGAGCAGGGACACGGACTTCACCGGCCGGGCCAGGGCCACCCCGCCGGAAGGTCCGCGGGAAGACTTCAGAATCCCGTGCTGGGTCAATTTCTGGAGGATTTTCGTCAGGAAGTGAAACGAGATGTCCAGATCGCGCGCGATGTCACCGATCGACACATACTCGTCCCCCCGGCGGGCGGCAATGTACAGCGTGGCGCGCAATCCATATTCACAACTTTTCGAGATCAGGCTCATGGCGCTATTTAGGACAACTACATCTTAATTACCCGAAGCCCGACGCCGCGTCAATGCCTTACCGACGGAAATCCGGACAAGGCGCACCTCACACCCAATTTAAGACATGTATGTCTTTTATTCTTGCCCGTCGTTTTCTCCTGTCCTAGCCTGCTCGCATGAAGGTTTTATTCGATCCCTCCTCGGTCCCCTCCACAAAGCGCGTTCAAACGCCGGCCGTGTTCAACCTCGGCTTCCGCATTTTCTTTTTCGCCGGTGCCGTGTGGGCGTTGCTGATGGTCGGAATTTGGCTATTGCTCTACGCCTACGGGTTGCGGTGGCCGAATGTGTTTCCGGCGGTGCAGTGGCACGGACGCGAGATGCTGTTCGGTTTCGCGGGGGCGATCATCGCCGGGTTCCTGCTGACCGCGCCGGGCAACTGGACCGGGGCGCGCATGCCGTCGGGGGGTGGCCTGGCGGCGTTTTTCCTGCTCTGGCTAGGCGGACGGCTGGTGACCTTTGCGCCCGGGTGGATCCCGCAGCCGCTGATGCTGGTGATCGATGCGGCTTTTTTCCCGGCTCTGGCCATCTACCTGTTTCAGGTGTTGATGCGGGCCGGCATGGTCCGCAATCTCTTTTTTCCCTTGTTGCTGCTGGGCATGGGGGCGGCGAATGTCCTTTCCCACGGAGGGGTTCGCACGGCGACGGGACAGATGCTGGGTACTGAACTGATGCTGGCCTTGGTCGTGGTGGTCATCGCCATCATGGGCGGACGGGTTATTCCGGGGTTCACCCAGGGCCGTTTTCCGCAGGGAACCACGCGTAACCGTCCGGCGCTGAACATCGCGGCGATGATCACCCTCATCGCCGCTCTGGTGGGCGATCTGGCCGGAGCGCCCTCCAGCATGCGGGCCAGTCTGTGCGGTCTGGCGGCGACGCTCCACGCCGTGCGGTTGGCCCAGTGGTACACGCGGGAGATTTGGAGCGATGCCCTGACCTGGGTGCTGCATGTCGCGTACGCCTGGCTGGTCATCGGCCTGACCCTTCAGGCCGCCGCACTGCTGGGTTATGGAAATCCGCTGTTGGCGCGTCATGCCATTACCGTCGGCACGATCGGCACAATCACCCTCGGCATGATGTGCCGGGTCACCCTCGGGCACACCGGCCGGGCTTTACACCTGCCACGCGGCACCGTAGCCGCGTTTGTGTTCATGACCCTGGCCGCATTGACCCGGGTCGGCTTGCCGCTGGTCGCGCCATCCATGTACCTGACCGGGGTCAAGGCTTCCGCGCTGTTATGGATGGCCGCCTTTGCGATCTACCTGGTGCAATACGGACCGATGTTGTTCCAACCGCGCACCGACGGAAGGCCGGGATGAGCGCGGCGTGCGGCGGACGGGTTTTATGCTCCATCTTTCATCTCCTCGTTGATCCAACCGAAGAAAGCACATCCCATGAACCATCACCTGCTGTACATCGTGGTCACCACCCTGCACGTCCTCGCCGCGATCTTTTGGACGGGGAGTTTGTTGTTCATGTCGCTGCTGCTGGTTCCGGCCTTGCGGTCCCTCAAGAATCCGCCGTTGATGGCGCAGATGATCCAGACGGTGGGCAAACGATACCGGATCGCGGGCTGGATCAGCCTCGCGGTGTTAGTGGTCACGGGGTATGCGGCGCTTTCCATGCGCGGGATTGGAGTGGCGATGCTGACCGATCCGGCTTTCTGGTCGTCGCCGTTCGGCCAGACGCTCGGGTGGAAACTTGCCTTGTTTGCCTCGGTGGTGGGGCTCAGCCTCGCGCATGATCTCATGTCGGGCAGCCGCTTGAAGGTATTGCGCGAAACCAATCCTGCGGCGGCGGAACGGCAGCGACGTATCGCCTCGTGGATGGGGCGGATCACCCTGATCCTCTCGCTCGCCCTCGTTATCCTGGCCATCATGCTGGTGCGCGGACGGCCGTGGTAACTGCGCCCAGGCAGGAGCCAGGATCCCGTCGGTTCCGGTCAAGATCCGCGGCAGGGTCGCCGCGGCTCCAACGGTGACGCGGAGCCGCGGCGGCCGATTGCTACTTCAGCGCACTCAGCGGCGCGCCGAAGTTGATGTGGAACGGGACTCCTCCGAGTACCAGCGCGGGCACGGATTTCACCCCGGCGGCCTCGGCTTCGGCGACGCGGTTTTTCTGTTCGCCGAGGTGGACGATCTCGACGGTGAACCGCGCCGGGTCGAGGGCGGCGGCGATCTGGTGTTCGGCGGCGACGCACACCGGACATCCGGCGTGGTAGAATAGGGCTTTCTGCTTCATGATCCTGCTCCTGGGTTGTGCCGGTCCACCATGGACCGACGCCCCTACCCTACGCCTCGGCGAGATGGGCGTAAGAGGGCACTTCGTGGTCGGGTGGGCACCGAAAAGTTACCGGGTGACAGATGGCCTTCCCCGGCGCAGGATACGCGCATGGCCAGGCGAAAATTCATCCCGCTCAGCGAGCGCACCTCCTACCACCGGCTCGAGGATGTCATCGGATGCAAATGGAGCTCGGCGGTGGTCGCCGCGATCGCCGAAGGCGTGAAACGGCCGGGCGAATTGGAACGCTACATTCCCGGGATCTCCACGAAAGTGCTGAACGAGCGGCTGCGCAAGCTGCTGGCTTTTGGCATGATCCGTCGCACCGAATACCCCGGGCTCCCGGCGCGCGTCGAGTACGACCTGACCCGGGACGGCCACAAGCTGGCCGGGATTCTGGTGCAGGTCAAAACCTTCAACGACGAGCGGGAGACGCCATGAGTGAAACCGGGGAGAAGCCCTGTGTTCGCTGCGGCGAGCCGACGCGTGAACGGCTGGGCGGGGTGACGATTTGCCGGGCCTGTTACGACATCCGCTCGTCCTGCTGCCAGGAGTTCGGGGCGGACGACCTGTCGTGCCTGCCCGACGGGCCGGAGCCGGGCAAGCATGAAGAGACGGATCAGAACGGATAGTACGGCGAGATCATCAGGTACACGATCACGCCGGTGGTGGTGACGTAGAGCCAGATCGGGAAGCTGTAGCGGACCACGCGGCGGTGGCGTTCGAACTGGCCGACCAGTGCCCAATAGAACGACAACAGGACGAGGGGCAGCACGCCGGCGGCGAGGATGATGTGGGAGATCAGGATCGTCAGGTACACCGGACGCCACGGGTGGTCGGCGGGATAACGGGTTTCGGTGCCGAAGGCGTGGAAGATCACGTAGGAGACGAGGAAGGCCGAGGACAGGGCGAAGGTGGTCAGGTTCAGTTTTTTGTGCAGGACGGGGCGTCCGCGTTTGATGGCCACCCACGAGGCGACCAGCAAGACGGTGCAGATCGAGTTCAGGGTCGCGTTGAGCGCGGGCAGGCGGGTGGCCCACCCGGGGATGGATTCCGCCTTGGGCAGGAGTGAAAGCACGACCACGGCGGCGAAGACGAGCAGGCTGACGGCACCGATGGCGATGATCGCCTTGCGGTCGGTAGCGGGATGTGAGGCACTCATGCTTTTAGTGTAGCACAATCAGGTGGATTGACCAGTGTCGGGGTTACGCTCCCATTTGAACCCACCGTTGCGGATGATCTCGTGGCACAGGGCTTGCTTCCATGCGTTGAACTCCTCGTGGGAGCTGAACGTGCGGGAGGCGATCCGGGGAAGGTTGGCGATACGGGGCAACCGCACCACGGTGGGTGTGCGGGCCCACAGCGTCGTTTTGGGGATGGAGGCATCTACCTTCATGCCCGGAGCATAATCCAACCCCGGATCGGGTACAAGGCGGGGTTCGACCGGGCGGATCAGCGGAGCAGGCCGGCATCGATGACGATCAGGGCGAGCAGCAAGGGAAGATAGACCACGGAGGCCATCAGGACGCGGCGGGCGGCGGCGCGGGTCTGGAGGTTCCAGAGCATGACCGAGGCGGCGAGCAGTCCGGCGCCGGCGAAGATGGCGCCGACCAGGTAGAAGTCCCCGGTGATCTTCAGCCAGGTCAGCGACATCGAGACCGGGATCAGCAGCAGGGAGAAGCCGATGGCCTGGCGGAAGACGCGGCGTCCGGAGGGATCGACCACGGACAGCATCTGGAAGCCGGCCATGCGGTAGTCTTCCCGGTGCATCCAGGCGATCGCGTAGAAGTGTGGATGTTGCCAGATGAACAGGATGGCGAAGAGGATCCAGGCTCCGGCGGAGAGTTCACCGGCGGCGGCCGCCCACCCCACCATGGTCGGCAGGGCGCCGGGAATCGCGCCGATCGGGGTGTTCAGCCACGAGTGTTTCTTCATCGGGGTGTACACGAGCACATACAGGAACGCGGTCAGGAGCACGAGGAAGGCGGCCAGCAGGTTCACCAGCCAGGCGAGCAGGGAGACGCCGGCGAGGACCATCAGGATGCCGAAGGCGAGGGCGTGGGCGGGGTCGATGCGGCCGGAGGGCAGGACGCGGTTGCGGGTGCGCGGCATGTGGGCATCGGAGTCGCGCTCGAGGTAGTTGTTCAGCGCGGCGGAACCGCCGGCGGCCAGGCCGGTGCCGAGCAGGGTCAGGAACAGGTTCAACAAGCCGGTGAAACCGTGGCCGCCGAGGAAATAGCCGATGGCGGTGGTCACCAGGACCATGGTCACGATCCGGGGTTTGACCAGTTCGCGGAAGGCCTCGGTCAACGAGACCGGTTGAAGTGCTTCGTCCGTCATGCTTCTACCCTCGCCCATCCGCGCCGGAAGTCCAGCGCGGCTCAGTGGTGTCCGTCGTCGGCGGCCGGGGCGGCCTGCTCGATCGGCGGGTTCGAGGCCCACGGGATGGCCCGGTGGGCCTGGCTCTCGATCCATTCGCGCGAGCGGTAATCGGTCAGGGTCAGGCCGATCATGATGATCATCCAGATCACCGACGATCCGGCGATCAGCCAGAGGATTTTCGCCGAGTATTTCAGGTGCATGAAGATCACCAGGACCAGCAGGGCCTTCAGCACGGCGATGGACATGGCCACGGTGTCGTTGAGCAGGCCGTGGCCGAAGTCGATGAAGGCGACCCACACGGTCAGGGCGGTCAGCACCATCAGGGCGCCGAAGATGGTCAGGTAGGTTTTAACTGGGACGACGGGGTGGTCCATTTAGTGTCTCCCGATGAGGTAAAGCAGGGGAAAGAGGAAGATCCAGACGATATCGACAAAATGCCAGTACAGGCCGGTCACTTCGACCGGGTTGTAGTAGTGCTCGTGGTAGGATCCCTTGAGCGCCTTCACATACAGCCAGATCAGGATGCCGATGCCGATGATCATGTGGATCGCGTGCATGCCGGTCATGGTGAAGTAGAACGAGAAGAAGATCTGGACCTGGTCGGCATAGGGGCTGGCCAGGGAGAAGTTTTTCCCGGGGATCAGGAAGTAGTGGCTATCCGGTCCGGGGAAGAACTTGTGGCTGTACTCGATGGCTTTGATCCCGAGGAACATCGAGCCGAGGATGATGGTGGCGAGCAGGTAATGGGCGCAGCCTTTCCGGTTGCCGACCTGGGCGGAGCGGACGGCGAGAGCCATGGTCAAACTCGAGAAGATCAGCACGACGGTGTTGGTCGCGCCGAGGGCGATGTCGAGCTTGCCGCTGCCGAGGTGCCAGGCCTCCGGGTAGAGGCCGCGGTACACGATGTAGCCGAGGAACAGGCCGCCGAAGAACATCACTTCGGTGATCAGGAACAGCCAGATGCCGAGGGTGGCGGACTGTTTCTGCTGTTCGAGGTGATCGAAGTGGTGCGCGAGGTACGATGGACGGGAATCAGACATGGCCCTTCTCCGATTGGACATCCGGCTCGTTCGAGGTTTCCGAGGCGTACTCGTACGCATACACGGGGTGGCGAACGACCGGGGTTTCGTGGAAGTTGTGGGTCGGCGGCGGGGAGTCGGTCTCCCATTCCAGGCCGCGAGCGTTCCAGGGGTTTTTGCCGGCGATCTTGCCGAACTTCAACGACCAGATCAGGTAGGCGCCCATGATGAGGTACCCGAAGCCCAGCACCATCGCACCGGTGGACGAAGCGATGTGCAGCACCTGGAATTCCTCCGGATATACGTGGTAGCGGCGGGGCATGCCGTGCACGCCGAGCTGGAACTGGGGGAAGAAGGTCAGGTTGAAGCCGATGAAGATCACGATGGCGGCGAAGATGGCAAGGCCCTCGGGGTACATGCGGCCGGTGATCTTCGGCCACCAGAAGTGGAGACCACCGAGGAAGCCCATCACACCACCGCCGACCATGACGTAGTGGAAGTGGGCGACCACGAAGTAGGTGTCGTGCAGGTGGATGTCGGTGGCCAGGGTGCTCAGGAATAGGCCGGTCAGGCCGCCGATCACGAACAGGCCGAGGAAGCCAAACGCATAGAGCATCGGCGAGGCGAGCGAGACCGAGCCCTTGTGGAGGGTCATGATCCAGTTCAGCATCTTCAGGGCGGTCGGCACGGCCACGAAGAAGGTCAGGAACGAGAAGGTCAGGCCGGCGAAGGTGGACTGGCTGCTCACGAACATGTGGTGACCCCAGACGAAGAAACCGATCACCGCAATGGCCAGCGACGAGAACACGATCACCCGGTAGCCGTAGAGGCGGCGTTTGCTGAAGCAGCTGATCAGTTCGCTGACCACGCCCATCGCGGGAAGGATCATGATGTACACGGCGGGGTGCGAGTAGAACCAGAACAGGTGCTGGAACAGGATCGGGTCGCCGCCGAGGGCCGGGTCGAAGATGCCGAAGCCGAAGGCGCGCTCGACGAAGATCATGACCAGGGTGATGGCGACCACGGGGGTGCCGAGCAGGATGACCAGCGCGGTGGCGTACATCGCCCAGATGAACAGCGGGAGGCGGAACCAGGTCAGGCCCGGCGCACGCATCTTGTGGATGGTCACGATGAAGTTCAGGCCGGTCATGATCGACGAGAAGCCGGCGATGAATGCGCCGCAGACGGCGAGGATCACGTTCGAGTTCGCATACATCGTGCTGTACGGGGTGTAGAAAGTCCACCCGGTCTCGACGCCGCCGGCGATGGTGGCGATCAGGGCGAGCACGCCGCCGAACATGAAGACATACCAGCTGGCGAGGTTGATCTTCGGGAAGGCGAAGTCGCGCGCCCCGATCATCACCGGCACGAGGAAGTTGCCGAGCACGGCGGGGATCGACGGGATCAGGAAGAAGAAAATCATCACGATGCCGTGCGTGGTGAAGAACTTGTTGTAGGTCTCCGAGCGGAGGACATCGGCCTCGGGGGTCATCAACTCGACGCGGAAGACCAGCGCGGCCAGACCGCCGATCAGGAAGAAGGCCAGCAGCGAAACGAGGTACAGGATGGCGATGCGCTTGTGGTCGAGCGTCAGCAACCAGGACGAGACGGTGATCTTCTCGTTCAGGTAATTCTTCGGCATCGCGGTAGCGGAGGTGTCGGGGGCGCTGCTCATGGTTCGTGGTTCCGGGGATTAGTTGGAAAGGCTCTTGATGTAGGTGATCAACTGGGCGAGTTGCTCCTCGTTCACGGAGCCTTGGAAGGTCGGCATGATCGGGGCGTACCCGGCGACCAGCTTGGCCTGCGGGTTCAGGATCGATTCGCGGAGGTAATTGTCATCGGCGATCAGGGTCGTGCCGTCGGACAGTGCGACCTCGTGGCCGAACACGCCGGTCAGGTCGGGGCCGAGGGCGCCGGCGTCGGGGCGGTGGCAGGCGATGCAGCCGAGTTCGGCGAACAGGCGGCCACCGGCCTGGACCGGGGTTTCGTCGGCATCGCCGAGGTTCATGGTCCAGCGGTCGTACGCCTCCTGGCTGAGCACACGCACGTAGCCGATCATGCGGCTGTGTTCGGTGCCGCAGTATTCGGCGCAGAACAGGTGGAAGGTTCCTTCCTGCTCCGGCTTGAACCACACCTGGGTGTAGCGGCCGGGCAGCACGTCGTTCTTCACGCGGAAGGCGGGAATGAAAAAGCTGTGGATCACGTCCTCGGAGGTCATGCTCAGCTTCACGGCCTTGCCGAGCGGGATATGCAGGGTGTTGATTTCCTTCTTGCCCGAGGGGTGCTGGAGTTTCCACATCCACTGTTTGCCGCTGACCAGGACTTCCATCGCATCGGCCGGGGGACGTTGGGCCTTGAAATACAATTTTGCGCCCCAGAAGAACATGCCCATCAGCAGGGCAAGCAGCACGGCGCCGCCGACCAGTTCCAGCGTGTAGTGTTCGTGGGGCGGTTCCGGGCGTTCGTCCTGGGTGCGACGGCGGTACTTCAGGGTAAAACCGACCAGCAGGCCGACGAACAGCAGGGTAAAGAAGGCGCTGATGGCGAGGATGAACAGGTAGAGGGCATCGACCTGCTTCGCGTATTCGGTGGCTTGTACCGGCAATAGATCAAATAACAAGTTCATACATTCAAATTCCCGTCGCCCGCGGCCGGGGTCAGGCGTGCGATGCCTGCAACGTCCGCTGCTTCTTTTCCTGTGCCAATGAAAGTCCCATGAACAGGCCGAGGCCGGCGATGGTCAGGATGCCGCCGAGCTTGAGCAACCGGAAGACGGCGAAGGAATAGGTGCCCATGGCCGGATTGTAGTGGTAGCAAAAGAGCAATTGAACGCGGTCGAGGGGGCTGCCGATCTTGCCGGCCGAGGCATCGACCAGGCCAAGGCGCACATCGCGCGGTTCGTACATCACGCCAAAGAAATAATGGGACAGGCGGCCTTGCGGGGTGGCGAGCATGATGCCGCTGGCGTGGGCGTATTCCTGGCGTTGTTCATCCCAGGCGAAGGTGAAGCCGGCGGCGTCGGTCAGGGCCTTGATGGCGGCTTCATCGCCGGTGAGGAAGTGCCAGCCGGCGGCGGCCTCGGGTTTGCCCAGGTATTCGAGGTAGTTGGCCTTTTTGGCGGCGGCGAGTTCGTGGCCCTCGGTATGGTCAAAGCTGAGGGTGATGATCTGGTATTCGACGCCGGGCGTGAACGGGACGTCCTTCAGCGTATCGCACAGGCTGTTCAGGATCACGTTGCAGAGCATCGGACAATTGAAATAGACGAAGTTCAGCAGGACCGGACGGTCGTCGAACAGCGAACCCAGGGTGATGGACTCGCCTTTTTCGTTGCGCAACACGGTGTCGAGCGGAAGCTGGGCGTTGTGGCGCTGCTCGAACCCGGCGCGCTTCATCGCATCGGGCACGTCGCGGATGGTGCGGGAATAATCCGGTTTCTCGGTAAAGCCCGGCTTGGCCGACGCCGTGTGGGCGGCGAGGAGCAACAGGGCGATGATGGAGAGGTGACGGAGCATGGATCGTGGTTAAGGGGTGCCGAGGCTCTTGATGTAGGCGACCAATTTATCGAGCTGGTCATCGTTCACGATGCCTTTGAAGGAGGGCATGACCGGGGCATAGCCGGCGACCAGGGTGGCCAGCGGCTCCAGGATCGATTCGCGCACGTAGGCTTCATCGGCCAGGACTTTGCGCCCGTCGGCCAGTTCGACATCGTGGCCATAGACCCCGGTGAGGCTGGGGCCGAGGGCACCGGCGACGGCGCCATGGCAGGCGATGCAACCGAGTTCGGCGAACAGGCGCTGGCCGGCCTGGACCGGGGTTTCTTCCACATCGGCGGCTTTCACGGCGGCGCGAACGGGCAGCCCCTGGGCCACCACCTTCTGCATGGCGAGGTCGATCGGGATCTGGACGAAGTCGGTGCCTTCGATCTTCCGGTATTCGTTCAGGCGGGCGTCGACCTCCAGCTTCATGCGGCGCATGGCCTCGGTGGCCTCCCCCAGCCCTTCGACGACGGCATTGGTGGGGCGGGCTTCAAGCATCTGCCGTTCGACGTCGGCGATGATCTGGTCGGAGGTCGCGTGGTAGTGGTTGAACAGGAGTTTCACGCCGACAATGGTCAGCGCGGCGACCACAAGGGTGGCGACGAGGAAGATCACCAGCGGCCGGAGCCGGATGTCGCTGTCGGTATAGTCGTTTTCCTGAGAATGGTGTTCGCTCATGATCAGTGTCCTGCCTTGTCGCCCTTGGCAAATTCAACAAACCGGGCGTCGCCGGAAAGCAGCGGGGCCTTTTTCAGGCCGTTGGCGAAGAGCCAGAGCCAGAGACCGCCGATGCCGGCCACGGCGGCCAGATCCATCCAATGGAACGCGACGTCGGAGCGGAAGGCGAAGGTCGGGGCGATCATCCACTGCACTTCCATGTAGCGGGCGACGAAAATGACCAGGGCGATCGCGGCCAGCACCTTCGAGTTGCGCTTGTTGTTGCGGAACAGGAACAGGAAAAAGGGCACGAAGAAGAGCATGATGGCCATCACGGCGGAGAACTCCATCCAGCCGCCCTTGGCGCGTTTCATGTACCAGAAGGTTTCCTCGTAGAGGTTGCCCGACCAGATGATCAGGAACTGGACGAAGTTCATGTAGGTCCAGAGGATGGTGAAGGCGAAACACCAGTTGCCGAAGTCGTGGAACTGCTGGGTGGTGATCACGCCTTTCAGCGGTTCGCGCTGCGACAGGTGATGGGCGAGCACCGCCATGAACAACATGGTGAGCAGGCCGCCGGAGACCATGAAGATGGCGCCGTAGATCGACGAGAACCAGTGCGGTTCGAGCGACATGTACCAGTCGAACGAGGCGAAGGTGGCGGCGAGTGAATAGATGAGGATGCCGGGCGCGGCGATGACGCGCAGCTTGCGCACGGTTTCCGGATTGCCCTTCGCGTCGGCGCGGCGGGACAGGCTGCTCAGGGCGAAGGCCAGCACGGTCCAGATAACCGCATAGACCCCGAAGCGGATGTAAAAGCCGGTCGGATTGAGGTAGGGCAGCTTGTGCTGGACCAGTTCGTCGTGGGCGATCACATGCTCGTGGGTCCATTCATAGAGGCTGTGCATGGAGAACAGCACCGGGACGAACAGCAGCAACATGGCCGGCATCAGCCGCGCGGCGGCCTCGAACGGGCGCTGGAGCACGAAGCCCCAGCGGCCGCTGGTCAGGTGGTAGATCATCAGCCAGCCGAGCGAGCCGAGGGTCAGGAAAAACCAGAAGGTCCAGCCCATCAGCCACGAGACGGCAAAGGCATCGTGGTTCTGGGTGTATCCGTAGGCGCTGGCGGCGAGGCCGATCACGCCGACGGGCAGCGCGATGGATTTCAACTTTTTCAGATCAACGTGGGATTCCATAACAATTTACCGTACGGCCTCCAGGTCGGCCCGGACCGATTCCGGCACATCGGCGAGCGATGCGCGCTGGCCAGCTTGGAGGGCGCGAATGTAGGCGATGATGGCCCAGCGGTCCTTGACCGGAATCTGGGCCGAGTAGTCCATCATCACCCCGAAGCCGTTTTTGATGACGTTGTAGTAGTAGCCCTCGGGCGAATCGACGAGGCGTTGGTCGTGGAAGGAGGTGGGCTGCTTGAAGCCGCGGCGCACGATCATGCCATTGCCGGTGCCGGCGGCATCGTGGCAGGGGGCGCAGAAAATGTTGTAGCGCTGCTGACCGCGCTTCATCACGTCGTCGGTGATCTCGAACGGGAACGAATCGGCGAACTGTCCGTCCACGCGGCCATCAAAAAGGTGCGGGTCGTCCTGCAGGTGGCCGCGGGCGACGGTGTTTTCGACGGGCAGGCGGGAGGCCTTGCCATCCTCGAAGAACTCGCTGGCCTTCATCGGGCGCAGTTTCGGCTGATCGTACATGGCCTGCCGCAGCTCGCAGCCGGAGCCGACGAGCAGCACGGTCGCGCCGATCGCGGCCAGCGCCAGGGTCTGTTTGGTGAAGTGGGCCATCGTGGTGCAGTCCTTATTCGGGATCATCGGGATGCTTGGCGACCTCGGTTACCTGGACCGCGCCGGCTTTTTCCAGCAGGGCGCGGGTGGCGACGGGGTCATACTTCGGGTCGTT
>CALBHI010000309.1 GCA_937894535.1 uncultured Verrucomicrobiota bacterium | reverse complement strand
GGCGGCATCAAACTCGTCAACGACCTCGACCTCTCCCTGCTCGGCCCCGGCACCAGCAACACCGTCGCCGACCGCCGCAACCCCTCCGAGCAACTGCGTGTCACCGTCATGACCGCCGGCATCTATACCGCCCGGGTCACCGCGGTGAACGTGCCGAGCGGACCGCAACCCTTCGCTCTGGTCATCGGTGGCCCGGTGACCGATCCGCCGGTCATCCGCCACACCCCGCTGGCCAACACCAGCGACACCGACGATGCGCGCTGGGTGGAAGCGGAAATCATCAGCGCCGCCCCCCTGCCCACCAACGCGGCCACGTTGTTCTGGAAGAACGCCGCGGACACCGGAGCCTTCACCGCCGTCACCATGACACCTTCCACCGGCCGCTGGTTCGAGGCCGACATTCCCGCCCAACCGGACCCGTCGGACATCCTCTATTACCTTTCGGTTTCGTCCGGCGTGTTCACCGTGACCGATCCGCCGGACGCACCCGTAACCACCCACCGCTACCTTGTCACCGCACCGATCGCCCTGACCGTCGGCGGTTCGCCCGCCGCCGTGTTCACCGTGTCGCCGCCCTACGGCGTGAGCCAGATTCCGTCGGGCAACGTGGTCCGCCTCTCCGCCCCGGCCGCAACCAACCTGTCCCCCGGCATGCGCGTCGCCGTGACCGGATGGACCGGCACCGGCGATATCCCCGCCACCGGCTCTACACACGAGGTGACCATCACGCTGCGCCAACCGTCGTCGATCACCTGGATCTGGGAAACCCAGTACGCCCTGACCCAAACCTCGTCGGTACCCGGCCTCATCAACACCACCACCTGGTGGGCGGTGTGGGCGATGGCCTCGACCGTCCCCGCTCCGATGGAGCCCACCTACCAGAACACCAACTACGGGTTCACCGGTTGGACGGTGGACGGCGCACGCCAGCCCGACGGTGGCTCCGTCGCCGTTAACCCCGCGCCCGGCATCGCCATGTTCGGCCCGCGCACCGCCTCGGCACAGTACCAACGCGCCTTGATCGACGCGAACGTGGACGGTATCGCCGACTGGTGGGCTTCCTTCCACTTCGGCACGAACACTCCGGCTGCCAGCGATGACCCGGACCTCGACGGCTTCACCACCCTCAAGGAATTCCTCGACCGCACCAACCCGCGCGACGCCGGCAGCGTCCCCCTGCCGCCCCAGATTTCCCACATCCCGCTCGCCGACCCGCAAGACACCCCCGCACCGTGGACCATCACCGCCACCATCACCGACAACCACCGCGTGCAAACCGCCGCGGTCGTCGCCCGCAACGGGAACGGCCCGTGGGAGACCTTCCCGCTGTTCGCCACCGCCTCCAACTCTTACGAAGGCACCCTGAGCCTTTCCGGCACCAACGGCGACACCGTCACCTACCGCCTCGAGGCCTCCGATCCCGCCGGCCTGACCACCACCAACGGCCTCCACGCCTTCGTCATCCACCATCCGATCCTTGAGGCCTCGCCCGCCGACTTCGGCGAAGTCGATGTCTCCGCCAACACCATCACCCAGGTCTTCCTACTCGTCGCCAATACCGGCCTTGCCGACCTGCACTGGACACTTGGCTGCGCGCTTTACTACGACAACATGGAATTCGGCACCGGCACCTGGACCCATGCCGGCAACAACGATGTCTGGCACCAGCAGGACGCACGGTTCGCCTCGACACCCACCGCCTGGCACTTCGGCAGCGGACCCTTCGGCCAATATCCGGACAATGCCCACGCCTGGCTCGTCTCCCAGCCGTTCATCCTCTCCGCCCCCGCCCAACTCACCTTCGACCACTGGGCGAGCATGGAATACGACGAAGACCAGATGGACGACCATTACTGGGACGGTGGCGTGGTCGAGGCCTCGATCGACGGCGGCGTCACCTGGACCATGATCACCCCCGACGGCGGCTACCCGCACCTCATCACCGACAACCCCGCCTCGCCGTTCCCGCCGAACACCCCGTGCTACGGCGCCACCGACGGCTGGGAGCCCGCCACCTTCGACCTCTCCGCCTTCGCCCACGAGACCGTGCAGATTCGCTTCCGCTTCGGCTCCGACGGCTATGTGCGCGACGAAGGCTGGTACATCGACAACGTGCGCGTCCGCTACCTCGATGACGCGAGCTGGCAATGGCTGTCCCTCGTCACCAACGGCCTCGTCGCCCCCGGGGAGGTATCTGCCGTACCCGTCACCCTCGACACCGCCACCCTGCCCATGGGCGAACGCAGCGCATGCATCCTGCTGCTCGACAGCAACGATCCGACCCGCGATGCCCCCCTGCGCATCCCGTTGATTCTCCACAACCGCAGCCGCGCCATCACCGTCACCCACACCGAGCACGGCACCGTCTCCCCGTCCGGCACCGTGCTCGTCAACGCCGGCGATGACCTCGTTCTGACCCTCACCGCTGACACCTTCTACGAAGCCGGCGCCGTCTTCACCAACGGCGAGCCGGACCATGCCTTCGTGCGCGCCGAACACACCACCTACACCTGGCCCGACATCCAGGACACCGGCACCGTACACGTCGCTTTCATGGAAAAACTCGCCGCCGGCCTCGTCCCCGAATGGTGGCTGTTCAGTGAAAACCTCACCAACAGCACCCCCGCCGACGAAGCCGTCACCGACACCGACGCCGACGGCATGCTCGCCTGGCAGGAATACCGCAGCGGCACCGACCCGCACGACGCCGCCTCCGTTGCCCTGCCCGTCGTCTCCGTGATCTCCGGCACCGGCCAGGTCCTCGTCACCTGGTTCAGCTTCACCAACGACACCCTGCGCTACGACCTCCACCGCACCACCAACCTTGTCGACGGCTTCACCGCGATCGCCACCAACCTCCCCGCCACCCCGCCGGTCAACACCTTCACCAACCCCGGCGAAGGCGCCTCCTTCGAAACCTACCGCGTTTTCGGGCGCCCCCCCCCCCCCCCCCCCCCCCCCCCCAAACACCCCCCCCCCCCCCCCCCCCCGCCGGCCGGGGGGGGGGGGGGCGGGGGGGGGCGG
>CALBHI010000308.1 GCA_937894535.1 uncultured Verrucomicrobiota bacterium | reverse complement strand
GTCGGAATACTTCGACACCGTGATCTACCTGAACAACGCGAACTGGGAAAAGGCGAAGCTCGCCGCGTTTTTTGACCGCAGCGAGTCGTGGATCGACGAAATCCTGCGCTTCGTCCCCGGCATGGATCCGCGCCTGCGCAAACTGCTCGACGCCGACCAGGTCACCTGGACGAAGGCGAAACTGGTCTGCCGCCAGATCCTCGAAGCCAAACCCGGCACCGAGAAGGCCGTGGCCGACAAACTCATCGGCGAACTGGTGACCGGCATGCCCACCGCCAAACCGCCCCGCCCGCTGACCCTCAGCAAGGCGACCCGCAAGCTCGCGAAACACGTCGAACTGAATCCCGACCACCGCTACACCATCGAAGGCCGCGACCTGATGTCGTTGCTGATGGTGCTCAGCGGCAAGGAATCCGAGGACGGCCACCTCGCCCGCGTGCGCCGCGCCTTCCCCGCTCTGCTGGAAGACTGAGCCCCATGCCCGCGAGTGTCATCGCCATAGCGAACCAGAAGGGCGGCGTCGGCAAGACGACCACCGCGATCAACCTCGCCGCCTGCCTGGCCGAGCGCCGCAAACGCGTGCTGCTGATCGACCTCGATCCGCAGGCCAACGCCACCAGCGGGCTCGGCATCGCCAAGGAGCCGGGCGCCAGCCTCTACCGCTCGCTGATCGAAGGCCACCGCGCCGACAGCTTCATCAAGAAGACGAACATCGAACACCTCGACCTGATCCCGTCCGAGATCGACCTCGCCGGCACCGAGGTGGAAATCGCCCGCATGGAGAACTACCTCGTGCGCCTGCGCTCGGTCCTGCACGACCTCGTGCTCGACGGCGGCTACGATTTTATATTGCTCGACTGCTCCCCCTCCCTCGGCATCCTGACCATGAACGTGCTGACCGCGGCCCACTCCGTGGTCATCCCGATCCAATGCGAATACTACGCACTGGAAGGCCTGAGCGTGATGACCCGGCTGATCGAGCAACTCCGCGAGAGCGGCACCAATCCCGGCCTGCACATCGAAGGCATCCTGATGACCATGTACGACATGCGCACCAACCTGTCGCAGCAGGTGGTCCAGGAAGTGATCCAGCATTACGGCGACAAGGTGTATGAAACGCTGATCCCCCGCAACGTGCGCCTCGGCGAAGCCCCGAGCTTCGGCAAACCGATTATCACCTACAATTCCTACAGCACCGGCGCCGCCGCCTACCGCCAGTTCGCGAAGGAGTTCGTCGAACGCCACCGCGAAAAACTGGGCATCCCCGACGAACCCGAACAACCCCTGCCCACCGCCAGCCAGGTCGCCGCCATGACCCCGCCCGCGCCCACGGAGCCCGCGCCATGAACGATGAAGCCCAGCAACCCTCCCGCCTCGGCCGCGGCCTCGGCGCGATGTTCAACGAAGTGTCCGGCATCAAGGCCGGTTCCGCCCCGACCGGCGGTGGCTACCTGCGCATCCCCCTCGCCGACCTGCACCTGCCCGGCACCGCCCGTGCGCCCGACGAACACCTGACCGCTTCCGTGCGCTCCTTCGGCGTGCTGCAACCCGTGCTGGTCGCCCGCGCCGAATCCGGCTACCGCCTGCTCGCCGGCGCCCGCCGCGTCCAGGCCGCCCGCGAAGCCGGCCTCGCCGACGTGCCCGCGCTGATCATCCCGCCCGACCGCGCTGGCGAACTCGACGTGTTCCTCGAGGAAAACCTGACCCGCACCGATCTGACCGAATTCGACCGCATCCGCCTGCGCGACCAATGGATGCGCGAAACCGGGCGCGATGGCGAAGCCGCCGCCACAGGCGGGCCCATGGATCGCCGCGATGATCG
>CALBHI010000307.1 GCA_937894535.1 uncultured Verrucomicrobiota bacterium | reverse complement strand
ACCCGGCGGTCGTGCTCGGCAAAAACCAGAACCCGTGGCGCGAATGCGCGGTGTCGCGGCTCGAAGCGCTCGGCGTGAAACTCGCCCGCCGGATCAGCGGCGGGGGCACGGTGTACCACGACCGCGGCAACCTCAACATCGCCTGCATCCTGCCGCGCGAGGCGTACCGGCGCGACGAGGTGCTGCACTTGTACCTCGCCGGCCTCGCCCGCGCCGGGGTGACGGCCGACATCACCGGCGGCACCAGCCTGGCCGTGGGCGGTCGCAAGGTCTCCGGCAACGCCTTCTGTTTCCGGCGCGATCATGTGTTGCACCACGGGACGTTGCTGTGGGAGGCGGATCTGGAAAAGCTCCGTGCCGCCCTCGTGCCCGACTTGCCGGACGTCGAAACGCGTGCCGTCGCCTCCAATCCGATGCCGGTGGTCAACCTGCGCGACCTGATGCCGGGCCACGCGCTGGAGTCGCTCCGCGACGCGATGGTCGCCGCGCTGGCGACCGCGTGGGGTGAGTCCACCCGCGACGATGTGCTACCCGACCTCGGTGACCGCGTGGCGCGGCTGGAAAGCTGGGAGTGGGTCTTCGGTGCAACGCCGGATTTCTCCGTGGGCAAGGTGCAGGTACACCGGGGCGTGGTATCTGGTACGGGGGAGCGGTTTCAGGCCTTGGAAAACGGATAAATGAACCACAGATAGACACGGATTCACACCGACGCCGGAGTTGGCTTGTTGTACCGACCACACCCGGTAAAAAATCAATCATGGCTGGCTGCGCTACAAGACTTTCTGAATCCGTGTTCATCGGTGTTTATCCGTGGTCACAACATCCGACGTACAGCCCGGGCTCGCTGGCTGACCGAACGGCTCCATAAACCCCGCATGCGTACATTGTTTGCTTGCTCCGAATGCGTCCGTTTCGTCCGTTTCCCCCCCGTCTTTTCCGTATTGCTTATTTTGTCCAATCGTTGGAAATTAACGAATTGCTTTTCTCCAATCACTGGAAACGTTTTCTATGACCACAGTTGTGAATATGGGCGGGGTGAACATCGGCGGGAAATCGGCGTTGGCGCTGATTGCCGGGCCGTGTGTGATCGAGAGCCGCAAGGGCTGCCTCGACCTGGCCCGCCGCCTGGTGGAACTCGCTGCGGCGGAGAAGATTCCGCTGGTGTTCAAGGCGTCGTACGACAAGGCCAACCGGTCGTCGGTGGACGGGTTCCGCGGACCCGGGCTCGCGGCGGGTCTTGACGTGCTGGCCGAGGTGCGGGCGACGTTCAAGGTGCCGGTGTTGACCGATGTCCACCGGGCCGAGGATGTCCCGGCGGTCGCGGCGGTGGTCGATGTATTGCAGATCCCGGCCTTTCTGTGCCGCCAGACCGACCTGTTGATCGCGGCCGGCGAGTCGGGCAAGGCGGTCAACGTGAAGAAAGGCCAGTTCCTCGCCCCGTGGGACATGAAGCATGTGATCGGCAAGGTGCTGAGCACGGGCAACCGTTCGATCATCCTGACCGAACGCGGCAGTTCCTTCGGCTACAACAACCTCGTCGCCGACATGCGCAGCCTGCTGGAGATGCGCGAGCTCGGGTTCCCGGTGGTGTTCGACGCGACGCACAGCGTGCAGCGGCCGGGTGGTGGCGGCAACTACACGGCCGGCGACGGCAAGTGGGCCCCGTACCTGGCGCGGGCTGCGGTGGCCGCGGGCTGCGACGGCGTGTTTATCGAGACGCACGTGAATCCGGCCAAGGCCCTGTCCGACAAGGAGAATGCCGTGCCGTTCAAGAAGATGGCGGCCCTCTGGCGGCAACTGCGGGGGATCGATGAACTCGTCGGCTGAACAACGCGCCGCGAGGGTCAAGGCGCTCATCCTTGATGTGGATGGTGTGCTGACCGATGGCGGTTTGTGGTATGGTCCGGGTGGCGAAGCCAAGTGCTTCAACGTGCGCGACGGACACGGCCTGGTGATGGCCCGGTTGGCTGGCATGAAGACGGCGTTCCTGACCGGGCGTTCGTCCGAGGTGGTGCGCCGCCGTGCGGCGGAGTTGAAGATCGATCAGGTGCGCGATGGCGTGGTGCGGAAGGGCGAAGCCTTGGCCGAACTGCTGGCCGCGCTCGGGGTCACCGCCGAGGAAACCTGTTATGCCGGCGACGACCTGGTGGACTTGCCGGTGTTGCGGAAAGTCGGTTTCCCGGTCACGGTGGCCGATGCGGTGCCGGAAGTACGGGCCGCGGTGGCGCTGGTCACGGTGGCCCGTGGCGGCCACGGGGCGGTGCGGGAATTGGTGGAGTTTATTCTCAAGGCAAAGGGCGAATGGGCCGGGATGGTCGAGCGCCACGAGCAGGAGCGTTACGGATGAACAGGGTTGGTTGGATCAACATCGGATTGTGGCTGGTGCTGTCGGCCGTATGGGTCCACGCGGCCAATCCGGCGGCGGATGGCGGCATGGGCGCGTTGAACCTCGGCGAGGATGCGCAGATCAAGAATTTCCGCGTGCCGAATTTCGACGAGCAGTCGGTCATGAACTCCCAGATCTTCGGCGAATACGCACGGGTGTTGCCCGATGGCAACATCGAGATCACCAACCTCCGCCTCGAATTCTATTCGTATGCGGGCGAAGAGCGGATCATCGACATGACCGTTACATCGCCGATGTGCTACTACAACCGGGCCAACGGCGTCGCCATTTCCGAGTCCGATGTGCGGATCAGCCGCGACGACCTGATCGTCACCGGGCGCGGCTTCATTTTCCATAACGGGCGTCAGGAATTGCGCATCCTGAACGACTCGCGGGTGGTGCTCCGGGGTGCCTCAAAGAAAAACGCGCAGGTGGGGGATGCGAACAATGAATAAACAAACCATGGCATGGGGTTGCCGGGTAGCCGCGCTGGTGTGGCTGGTCACCGGTGCGGTCTCGGCCCAGACCAAGCAGGCCAAATCCGCTCCGGCGGGAGACTCCGATGTTACCGTTATCACCTCCGACAAACTCACCTTCGACTACATGAAGCAATACGCGTTCTTCGAGAAGAACGTGGTCGTGGTGGATCCGCAGATGAAGATCTTCGCCGACACGATGATGGTGCTGTTCGACAGCGACAACAAGGCCAAGAGCATCAAGGCCGAGGGCAACGTCATCATCGTCCAGGAGGACAAGCGGGCCCGCGCCGCGGTAGCCGAGTACAAGGTGGAAAGCGGCGAGATCACCCTGACCGGCGAACCGATGGTGACGCGCGGACGCGACATCCTTACCGCCGACGTGATCAAGTTCTGGCGCGATGACAACCGGATGGAGTGCAAGCCGCGCGCCCGCCTGGTTATCTATCCCGACAACGACAGCCGCCGCGATAACCTCTTCGGGGAGCCGAAACGTGACTGACGCCGTCCAACTTGTCCGCACCGAAGGCCTGGAGAAGGTCTACAACCAACGCAAGGTCGTCAACGGCGTCGACCTCAACGTCAACGCCGGCGAGATCGTCGGCCTGCTCGGCCCCAACGGCGCGGGCAAGACCACCAGCTTCTACATGACCGTGGGCCTGGTGAAGCCGTCCGGCGGCCGCGTATTTTTCAAAGGCCACGATGTCACCGACGAACCGATGTACATCCGCGCCCGCATGGGCATGGGCTACCTCGCCCAGGAGCCGTCGATCTTCCGCCGCCTGACCGTCGAGCAGAACGTCATGGCCATCCTCGAGACCCTGCCGCTCAAGCGCCATGAACGCGTGAAGCGGCTGAAGTTCCTGCTCGACGAACTTAAGATCGGCCAGCTCGCCAAGCAGCGCGCCTACACCCTCAGCGGCGGTGAGCGCCGCCGTCTGGAGATCACCCGCGCGCTGGTGACCAACCCCTCGCTGATCCTGCTCGACGAACCATTCAGCGGGGTCGATCCGCTCGCGGTGAGCGATGTGCAGCAGATCATCATCGAGCTGCGTCGCCGCGGCCTCGGCATCCTCATCACCGACCACAACGTGCGCGAAACGCTCGCCGTGGTCGACCGCGCCTACCTGATCTGCGAGGGCAAGGTGTTGCGCGAAGGAACCAGCGAGTTCCTGGTCAACGACGACGTCAGCCGCGAATTGTACCTCGGCGCCAAATTCAGGATGTAAGCCGATAGCGCGTTTACGCTGACACCTGACACCTGAAACCCGACACCTTCATCCCGATGACCATCACCCTTCGCCAATTTTACGAGGCCGGCAAGGACAGCCTCAAGCTGACCCTCGAGTCGGGCGAGGCCTACCTCGACCACGACATCGGCGAAACGTCGATCAACCGGCCCGGCTTGGCCCTCGCCGGCTTTTTCCAGTACTTTGCCCGCCGCCGGATCCAGGTCTTCGGCCTGGCCGAATTCACCTACCTGCGCAGCCTCGACGCCGCCCAGCGCATGCTGCGGCTGGAGCAGCTTTTCAAACACCGGGTTCCGGCGGTGGTGAGTACGCGCAACCGAAAGGTGCCCAAGGAGATACGCGAGCTTGCCTCCCGCTACAAGATTCCGGTCCTCCGCACCCCGATGATCACCGGTCCGTTCATGAACGACGCCACCGTGCTGATGGACCAGTTGTCGGCCCCGAGCACCCGGGTTCACGGCACCACGGTGGACATTCTCGGGGTGGGGGTGTTGATCGAGGGCGAACCGGGCATCGGCAAGAGCGAGGCCGCGCTGGCCCTGATCGAACGCGGGCACAGCCTGGTCGCCGACGACATCACGGTATTGCGCCGGGATGGGGGCGATGTTATAAGCGCGACCTCCGTGGAAATCACCCGGTACCACATGGAGATCCGTGGGCTGGGCATCATCCATGTTCCCAGCCTGTTCGGTGTGGCCGCGGTGCGGACGGATGTCCGCCTCGATCTGATCGTGCGGTTGCAGCGGCCATCCCCGCAGGTGGAGTTGGACCGCACCGGGCTGAACACGATGTACCGCAACGTGTTCGGGGTGAACGTGCCGCTGGTGACGTTGCCGGTGGATGCGGGGCGCGACCTCGCGCATGTGATCGAGGTGGCCGCGTTGAACCAGCGCCTGAAGATGCTGGGGCACGATGCGGCGAAGGAACTGGACGAAAAACTGATTGGCATTTTAAGCAAACGACGGAGGGCATCCTGACCGGGATTCCGGAGCAGGCTGCAGCGGGCATGAAGACCATCGAGCGAGAATTCAAGATCCTGAACAAGTTCGGCATCCACGCCCGGCCCGCCGCGCTGTTCGTCAAGACCGTGGGACAGTTCCAGTCCGATATC
>CALBHI010000306.1 GCA_937894535.1 uncultured Verrucomicrobiota bacterium | reverse complement strand
TTGCTCGACCGTCTGGACACGACGGATCAACTGCCGCGCACGATCCTGTACAACCTGAATCCGGCTGACAACGAACTGTTCGCCGCGATGATCGGCAACTTCCAGGACGGCACCATCGCCGGCAAGATCCAGTACGGAAGCGGCTGGTGGTTCCTCGACCAGAAGGACGGCATGGAGCGGCAAATGAAGGCGCTGGCCAACCTCGGCCTGATCAGCCGGTTCGTGGGGATGATCACCGACTCGCGCTCGTTCCTTTCCTACAGCCGCCACGAATATTTCCGCCGCATCGTCTGCGACCTTTTCGGTACGGCCATGGCGCAGGGCCTGATCCCGAACGATCCGGCACACATCGGCATGATCGTCCGGCGGATTGCCCACGACAATGCCGCGGCCTATTTCACCTTTGCGCAAGGTGCGCGCGGCGTGCGGACCTCCGCCTAGAACTGGGCGACCAGCGAGGCCGACAGGAAGATATCCTGCTTGTCCTTGTCTTCGGCCGGCGTGCTGTCGTAGCGCTGCTGGAGCACGGTGCGCAACCGGAACCAATCGGTGAGTGCCGTCTCGACGCCGATCTCGGCGAGGATCAGGTACACGCTGGTGTCCTCGAGTGCGGGCAGGTATTCGAAGCGCTCCCAGACAAGGACGCGTTCATCGATCAACTTGTCCATCATCACCGCGATACGGGCGGCGGCGAAGTTCTTTTCCTCGTCGCCTTTTTTCTCGGCAATGTAGGCGGGGCCGACTTCAAGGGCGAGGTGGGCCGTGTCGGTTTTAACGGCATCGTAGCCGGGTGAAAGCACGGACACGAATTGGTAATCGACATCGGCAATCTTATCGGTGAAGTAGCGGAGTTCCGCCGTGTAGTACCAGCGGTCCCGGATCACATCGCGGTAGGCGGCTTCCGCCTCGCCGTTCTCACGGTCCCGTTCGCCGTCCTTGTTGCCAACGGTGGCACGGGCGGCAAGACGGATGGTCTCCTCCTCCTTCTTGCGCTCCGTCTTGGCACGCATCAGCAACAGCTCAGAGTCGTTGTTGCCCCGGTATCCGGTCGCGCCGAGTTCGACTTCCGACTTCCACGATCCGCTGCGCTTGGATTGCTTGGGCTTCTTCAGGGCGTTCGGCCCGGATGGACTCCCCAGCTTGCTGCCGCGCAGGTAATACGAGCGCAATTGCGGATCGATCCGGGGTGTTTTCGGCTTGGCCGGTTCACCAGGGACCGGCTCTTCCTCGCCCGGCTCCGCAGGATCCTCGCCGGGCAAGGACACGTCCGGCGTGGTGCCGCTGGGCGGGGTTACCGCTTCGTCGCCAGACATGACCGGCGCTTCCGGGCCTGGGGGATCATCCGCCCCGGTTGCCGGCTGATCGACAGAAGCCGGATCAACCACGTCCACGGCGGTTGACGTTTCGGTCTCCGGTTCGTCCGCCCGGGCGAAACCACCAGCAACCATCAACAGGACAAAAAGGATCTTTATCGGGTTCATGGGGCGAGCACTACCAGTGGATACCGGACAAGGCAAGCGCGAAGCGGTTCAGGAGGGCCGGCGGGCGGGCGGCGGTTGCAACGGGGGTTGGCCACGCCGTTGCCGGATCCAATTCAGCGCCTTCATGACGGCCGGTTGACGCACGATTCTCCGCTCCAACCGGAATTTTCCGGGGAAGTCGAGCAGCAGCAAACCGACGAGAATCGTCACCACCCCCTGACCGGGCAAGACGAGCATGGCGATTCCGGCCAGAACCAACAGACCACCGGCGAGATTTTTTCCGGCAAGAACCAGATACCCGAGCCAAGGCCGTGATCCTTGCCGCAAGAGCCGTGCTCGGCGGCGGCGCACAAAGTAGTCCTCCGGGATCCGCACGATCAACGGGGGAAGTGCCACCAGGGTGGCGACAAACATCACCGCCGAGATGGCCGTCAACCATCCGATCCAGCCTGCGTGAAGTTGCCAGAATGTTTCCATGGTCCAAGTGTCCAATCATTGGACACGGTAGCGCAACCGTATTCCCATGATTGGAATACATCGACCACCACACCCACTGTACAGTTCGAACGGGATGGCCGCTTGACTACATGACGAGGGCGTCGATAATGCCGGGGTTGAGGTTCGGCCCGACGTTTGTGCATCCGGCTGAACCATCACGCAACATGTTTATATGATGAAATTTACAACGTTATTCTGCCTGACCGCAACCATGCTGGCCACCGCCTCTGCGACCACCACCCGGCGCACCCCGGTGGTGGAAGCGGTGGAAAAGGTCATGCCCTCGGTCGTAAACATCGGAACCGAACGGCTGGTCCGCCGCGTTTATTCAGACCCGCGCATGCGGTACCGGGGGGACATGCTCGACCTGTTTTTCCGCGACTTTTTTGGTTCGCCGCCCGCCCCACCATCGTACCAGACCAAACACTCCCTGGGCTCCGGGGTGATCATCAGTTCGGATGGCTACATCCTCACCAATTACCATGTCATTGAGCGGGCATCCCGCATCCGCGTCATGCTGTCCGATGAATCGACCTACGAGGCGCGGGTGCTGGCCGGCGATGAGATCAACGACCTGGCCCTGATCAAGATTGATCCCGACAGCCCCTTGCCGGCCGTCACCTTCGCCGATGACGACGATCTGTTCCTCGGCGAAACGGTCATCACGCTTGGCAATCCCTTCGGCCTCGCCCACACCGTTACGGTCGGCGTGCTTTCCGCCAAAAACCGCGAGGCCCGCTACAATGGCCAGATCCTCTACCGTGACATCCTCCAGACCGATGCCGCGGTGAATCCCGGCAACTCCGGAGGTCCATTGGTCAACACCGACGGCGAACTCATCGGCATCAATGTCGCCATCTACCAGGATGCCCAGAACATCGGATTCGCCATGCCGGTCAAACGCGCGAAAAACCTTCTCACCCGGTGGTTGACCCCGCGGTTGATCCATGACCGTTGGCCCGGCTTCGATCTTGAGGAACTTGAAGGTAACATCCAGATCCGCCGCATTGACCGGCAGAGCGATGCTTATGCAAAAGGGCTGCGCAACGGCGACGTCCTCGCGTCATTCCAGGGTGAACCGGCCAACAACCTCTATGAACTCAACCGCCGTCTGCTCGGATACGACATCGGCGACCAGGTGGACATGATTTTCCAGCTTTCCGGGGAGGAACGCGCGGTGAGCTTGACCATTACCGCCGCGCCGAAACCATCCGGTGAAACCCTGGCCAAGGACTTGCTCGGACTGGTATTCGACTGCAGCGCCAAGGCCGCCGAGCGAACCGCGCACTACCGTTCATGCCTGATCGTGAAGGATGTCGTCGAGGACAGTCCGGCATTCCGGGCCGGGCTGCGCAAAAACATGATGATCTCCTCGATCAACGAGAAGGAATTGCAATCCATCGCTGACGTCGGCATGGCGCTGGAGCGGGTAAACCGGGGCGATCCGGTCAGGGTCGAAGTCATCAGCTTTGTCGAACATGACACGTTTATGCTCGCCCAGACCACGGCCCTCAACATCACCGCCCAGTAACGGCGCCGCATGATCACCGTTTCCCACCTCACCAAGACCTTTCCGGGCCGGGTCGCCGTAAATGACCTGTCCTTTGAAGTCGGCCACCGTGAAGTGGTCGGTTTCCTGGGCCCCAACGGTTCCGGCAAGACCACCACCATGCGCATCCTGGCCGGTTACCTGCCGGCCAGCGCGGGCGTGGTCAAGGTTGCCGGATTCGATGTGACCCGCCATTCCCTGGAAGTGCGGAAACGCATCGGTTACCTGCCGGAGAACTGTCCGCTTTACCCGGACATGCGCGTGGACGAATACCTCCGCTTCCGCGCCGCGCTGAAGGGCGTACCGCGTACGCGCCGCAAGGACCGGATCGCCGAGGTGAAGGAACTGTGCGGCCTGGCCGACAGCGGCCGCCGCATCATCGGCCAACTGTCCAAAGGATACCGCCAGCGCGTGGGACTGGCCGAAGCCCTGGTGCATGATCCCGAATTGCTCATCCTGGATGAACCAACCATCGGCCTCGACCCGAACCAGATCCGTCAGGTCCGCCAGCTCATCCACGAACTCGGACGCCGCCACACCATCCTGTTATCGACCCATATCCTGTCCGAGGTGGAGGCCACCTGCCGCCGTGTCCTGATCATCAAACAAGGCCGGATCGTCGCCGCGGATGCCACGGATCGATTGCTCCGCCACATGAAGGGCATGGCCCGCATCACCGCCGAGATCAAGGCACCGCGCGACCTGCTGGCCGCTGAACTCGGCACCTGGCCCGATCTCGCCGATCTCGCCATCGAGGCCGAGGGCGAATGGTTGCGCCTCAGTTTCCACTGCCCCCGGGCACAGGATCCACGCACCCGGCTGTTCGAATGGATCGCCTCGCGCGGATGGCTCCTGCGCGACCTCCACCTTGAAGCCGGTACACTGGAGGATCTGTTCGTCTCGCTCACCAACGATACGCCGGCGGCACGGCGGGAGCCCGGGCCATGAACGCATTCCTTGTCCTGTGGCGCCGCGAGATGACCGGGTACTTCCACTCACCGGTCGCATATGCCAGCCTGACTTTTTTTCTCCTGGTCATGGGCATGACGTTTTATTTCCTCGCTTCGGTGCTGGCTGACGGGGTTCCCGGCGTCGGCGTGATGAACCTGATGTTCGGATCACCCTTCTATTGGATGACCCAGATGGTCGTCGTGCCCCTGCTGACCATGCGGCTCTTTGCTGAGGAACGCCGCACCGGCACCCTGGAAACCCTGCTCACCGCACCCGTCTCCGACGCCTCCGTGGTCGGCGCCAAATTCGCTGGCGTGTACAGCTTCTACCTGTTGATGTGGGCGCCCACCCTGCTCTTCCTCGCCGTGCTGCACGGACTCAGCGCGGAGATTCCGCCTTTCGATCCGGGCGCCGTAGCCGGAGGCTACATCGGGGCGGCCCTCACCGGAGCCCTGTTCCTCGCCATCGGCCTGCTGTGTTCGCTCACCACATCAAACCAGATCATCGCCGCGATCACATCGTTTGCACTGATGATCCTCTTTTTCTTTTCCGGATTCCTGGAATTCATTTCCTACCATACCACCGCTCTGGCCGTGGCCGATTACCTTTCGCCCCACCGGCACATGATCGAATTCTCGCGCGGCGCCGTCGACTC
The DNA here is from genome assembly GCA_937894535.1 of uncultured Verrucomicrobiota bacterium. GTDB lineage: Bacteria > Verrucomicrobiota > Kiritimatiellia > CAIVKH01 > CAIVKH01 > CALMUP01. The sequence goes on along the minus strand of CALBHI010000306.1, from coordinate 1,370 downwards.
CCGGGCGGTGGTGTTTTACCTCGGCGGCACGTGCTTCTTCCTCTTTAGCGCCACGCGCATCCTTGAATCGAGGCACTGGAAATGAGGCCCGCCGACCCCATCGGACCTTCCACCGACAAACGGTTGCGCGCACGCCGCCGCAGGCACCTGCTCGCCGGCCTGAACAGCACCGCGGCCATCGCCTTGATGTTCATCCTCCTGGTCATGGTGAACTACCTGTCGTCCCGGAATTACATCCGTACGGACCTGAGCCGCGAACGGTTTTATGCACTATCCGACAAAACCCGCGCCTTGTTGGCCAGTCTGGATGACCGGGTCCGCATCACGGTGTTCATCCAGGCCGGCCACGAGATCTACCTCCATCTGTACGACGACCTGGTCCAGTTGCTGCGCGAGTACGAATATGCCTCCGGCAACCGGATCGTGGTCGAACGCATCGATCCCGACCGCAACCTTGCCCGCGCGGAAGCGCTGATGACCCGGCTCAACCTTCCCGGCCCCAACGTCGTGATCGTCGAATACGGCGACCGTACCCGGGTCATTCACGCGGACGAACTGATGGAGATGGATTACCAGCCGCTGCTGCAGGGAGCACCACCCCGCAAAACCGCCTTCCGCGGCGAATTGGTCATTTCCTCATCCCTGCTCGCCATCACCCGCGCCGAACGGCCACGCGTGTACTTCATGGAAGGCCACGGTGAACGCGACTTCAATGAACGCGACGACTATGTCGGGTTGTCGCGTATGGGCGCAGAGATCCGCCGCGATGACATCGACCTCCAGCCCTTCAGCTTCGCCCGCCAGGCCAGCATCCCCGAGGATGCCTCGGCCCTGATCATCGCCGGCCCGACACGCCGCTATGCCGACGGAGAAATCGAGCGGATTCGCGCCTACCTCGGGCGCGCCGGTCGAGTCATCCTGATGCTGAACTCGGAAACCGATGCCGGCTTCTCCCCGCTGCTTGAATCATGGGGTATCGAGAGCATCGACAGCCTGGTCATCGATCCGACACGCACCCTTTCCGGATTCGACCTGCTGGTGGACCAATACGGTGATCACCCCATCTCGAAACCGCTCGCCGGCATCACCACCGTGTTCTACTGGCCGCGCGCCCTGCCCCTCACCCCCGAAGATCCCCTTCGCCCGCGCGGCGGGGATCAAGCCCGGCCTTCCGCACTGGCCCTGTCCTCACCGGACGCCTGGGCCGAAACCGACATCAACCGCCAACCCCACGTCTTCGACACCGCCCGTGACCGCCGCGGACCCGTGCCCATCGCCGTGGCCGTGGAGCGAGGCTCCCCCATCAACTCGGCCGTGGCCATCGCGCCCATGCGCGCCGTGGTGTTCGGCGATGTCGACTTCATCTCCAA